>CAYGMS010000006.1:0-15675 GCA_964350905.1 uncultured Thiobacillus sp.
CTGCCGGCTGATGCAACAATCAGCTGCCTCGATGCCGGGTGTGGCGAGGGCTACTACCTGGGCCAGCTGGCCGCAGCGGCGGGCGACAAGCAAATGCTGGCGCTGCTGGGGCTGGATATTTCCAAATGGGCGGTGTTGTCGGCTGCCAAACAGGACAAGTGCGTGAACTGGGTGGTGGGCAGTAACGCCAACCTGCCGGTGCTGCCGGGCACGCTGGATCACGCGCTGTGCATGTTTGGCTTCCCGGTGTACGCGGAGTTTGCGCGGGTGCTGAAGCCGGGCGGCCTGCTGTTGCAGGTTGATGCCGGGCCCGATCATCTGCGTGAACTGCGCGAAATCATCTACCCCAACCTGAAACCGGAACGCCCGGCCGGCCAGCAAGTACCCCCAGGCTTTAACCGCCTGCCCACGGAAACGGTGCGCTTCTCGATTGAACTGACCAGCGCCGGGCAGATTGCCGACCTGCTGACGATGACGCCGCATCTCTACCGCGCCAGTGCCGAAGGCCGCGCACAGGCGGCGGCGTTGACGGCGCTGTCGCTCAGCGTGGATGTGCGGCTGACTGGGTTTGAGCGGGTCCTGCACTATTGATTCGGCCAGCAAATAGTATGAATTTCGTCATTCCGGGCTTGACCCGGAATCCAGTCAAAATGGGCGCGCAATGCGCGCCGCTGGATACCGGCATTCGCCGGTATGACGTGAATACTATTTGCTGGCCGGATCAATACTTAACCCATGCCTGACACCAGTTTTCCACCCATTGCCGACGCGCACGCGCGGGTGCTGATCCTCGGCAGTCTGCCCGGACAGGTTTCGCTGCAGCGGCAGCAGTACTACGCCCATCCTCACAATGCGTTCTGGAAGATCATGGACCGCCTCTTTGGCGCAGGCCCGGACTTGCCCTATGCGGAACGCGCACAACGCCTGATGCAAAACGGAATCGCGCTATGGGATGTGTGCGCCGCCGCGCAACGTCCGGGCAGCCTCGACACTGCGATCGTGCATGCCAGCGTGGTGCCAAATGACTTCGCCGCATTCATCGAATCCCACCCAAACATCGATCTGATCGGCTTCAACGGCGCCAAGGCGGCCGACCTCTACCGGCGGCTGGTGCTGCCCGCCTTGCCGGCTACCGGTCGCGCCATCCGCACCGAAACACTGCCCTCAACCAGCCCGGCGCATGCCGCCATGACGTTTGAAGACAAACTGGCACGCTGGGCGGCTGTGCTGCAAACCTAAAAAAGTTAGACTTGGGCTTTCCAGCGGCTTCGCTCATTGAAACAGCCGCAAGTCTTTCATTTTTTCGACCCATCATGACCACCATCCAGCCCACCCAACTCGACGCCGCCCATTTCGACTCCAAAGCCCGCCAATGGGACGACAACCCGGTATTCCAGGAACGCGGACTCAAGATTGCAAACGCCGTCCGCAAGGCTGTGTCTTTGCATCGCGAGATGAGCGCGCTCGATTACGGCTGCGGCACCGGCCTGCTGTCGTTTCCGCTCAAGGACGAACTTGGCGCGATCCTGATGGCGGACAGTTCGGGCGGGATGCTCGAGGTGGTGGCCGAGAAAATCGCCGCGCAGGGCGTGAACAACATGACGACGCTGAAGCTGGACCTGCTCGTCGACCCGCTGCCAGCGCAGCGCTTCGACCTGATCGTTACCGCGATGACGCTGCATCATGTGCCCGACACCGATCACATCCTGCGCGTCTTCCACGACCTGCTGAATCCCGGCGGCCACCTGTGCATCGCCGACCTGGATCAGGAAGACGGCTCCTTCCACGGCCCGGAAGTGGACGTGCACCATGGCTTCGACCAGGCCGAACTGAGCCGGCGCACTGCCCAGGCAGGGTTTGCCGACGCGCAGTTTCAGACGGTGTTCACCATTACCAAGACACGCGAGACCGGGACGCAGGATTACCCGGTGTTTTTGATGACGGCACGACGCGCAGGCGCCTAAGGAAATACTGAACAAGTTGGTTTGCTGTGTGGTTCGACGGGCTCACCACGAACGAAATCAACTACCTGTCGTTCATCCTGAATCTGTCGAAGGACTTGTTCAGCGCTTCACTAACAACCTACCTGGCAATAAAACCAAAAGGATCATGGAATGGGTTTCGAATACATGTTCTTCAACGAGGCACTGCGCGACCGCTTCATCGCGTTTGCAGCAGGGTACGGTGTCACCAGCACGATGCGGCAGGACCAGATCGCAGGCTTTGTGGTCGAACTGCCAGACGGCATGGCCGATGATCTGCAGGACACCATCGATGACGAATACGATTCGATCATGGACGAACAGATGCTGCTCGCCGAAGCGGACGAGGAACTGGTCAGCCATCACGCGTTCGGCATCACGGTGACGCTGGAAGATGGCACGACCCGCGCCTTACGCATTCCTCCGGCGGTCGCACGCCGCTTGCTGGCGCATTTCACACCCGACGAGATCCACGAGATCGCCACCGCCATTGTGCAAAGTGCCAAGAATCCGGTTGACGGCCCGATTTGTCACAAGCCGGCAAAATAGCAGCGCCGGCATGGTGAGCCCTTTGGTTTAACCGGGTGCAGGCTGATGAAGCCACGCGGCGGATCAGCCTGCTCAGCCTGCGCTTAAGGAATCGTTAAGCATTGCGTACCATGCTGGGACCTGTTAATAATCGCGTTTTTGCAAAGGAAAAATGATGCTCGCACTATTACGATTGGCAGGCCTCGGTATATGTGTCGCAACCGGGCTGGTATCGCTTGCAGCACCGGTCTACGCGGACGAGCACGCCCACAAGCATGAAGCGCAGCAAGCTGTGCCCGTGTTGAAGCCGGGTCAGAAATGGGCATCCGACGAAGTGTTGCGACAGGGCATGGACAATATCCGGCAAGCGATGCTCGCAAACCGTGAAGCCATCGAGACAGAGCGCCTCGACAGCAAGGATTATCGGCAGTTGGCTACGGTCGTGAGCAAAGAGACCGCCAATATCGTGAAAAACTGCAAGCTCAGCAAAGATGCCGACACGGCTTTCCATACCATCGTGCTCTCTGATCTGATGCAGAGCACTGAATTGATGCAGGCCTCGCCGAAGGCGCAGGTACAGCGGGCCGGGGCATTCGGCGTGCTGCAGAGCTTGCGCCACTACGGTGAGTATTTCCAGCACCCCGGCTGGAAAGTCGACAAATAAGACCACTTAAGCGGGCCCAAGCTGTCCGGGCCCGCTTACACCTGGCTCTTACGCACTGGATGCGCGCTGATCGAGAAAGTGCAGCGGTCGTCTGTTTGGGCTATCGTTGAGGCTCACCATCCAAAGCGCGTTCGCCATACTGCAATCATGACAAAACCCATCCTGTATCACATTCCCGTCTGCCCGTTCTGCCAGCGGGTGGATATCCTGCTGGCGCTAAAAGGCCTCCACGACAATATCGAGGTCCAGTCGATCGATATCACCCGGCCGCGGCCCGAAGCGCTGCTGCAAAAAACGCATGGCTGGACGGCCCTGCCCGTTCTGGAAACCGCCGACGGCCACATCATCAAGGAAAGCCTGGTGATCCTGCAGTATCTCGAAGACATGTATCCGGAGCGCCCGGTCGCCCAGCGCGACCCCTGGCGGCGCGCGGTGGAGAACATGCTGACGCGGATGGATAGCGAGTTTTTCATGCAGGGCTATGGCTGGCTGATGAACCAGGACCTCGCGCGTCGCGATACCATGCACGAAGGCATGCTGAAGCAGTATGCGCAGCTGAACGATTTTCTGCTGCAGCATGCGCCATCCGGCCCATTTCTGTTCGAGGAATTCGGCTGGGCGGAAACGGTTTTCACGCCCTTCTTCCAGCGCTTCGGGTTTCTCGAGTATTACGAAGGCTTCACCCTGCCCGATGAGCCGCAATATGCCCGGGTGCGCCAGTGGGTGGACGCCTGCCTCGCGCATCCAGCCGCGCAGCAGGTGACGAAGGAAGAAGTGATCAAGCTCTATTACGACTATTCAAAAGGCGCGGGCAACGGTGCCCTGCTTCCCGGCCGCACGCATTCGTCCATGGCCTTCGAGCCCGACTGGCGCAGCCGTCCCTGGCCACCGAAAAACAAGTATGAGCACAGCGCAACCGACGCCGAACTGGGCTTGTAAGCTGTAAGGAAAAATACCCGTGGCGCGACTGAGTATTTCCAGACCGGAGACGCTCATGCGCGCTTTTTTTTCTGGCTTGTGCCCTGCTCGCCCCCGCCGCGCACTCAGGCAAACAGATACTTAATTCCCACCGCCTGCCAGCGCACGGCTTCTTCTTCCAGCGCGCGCTGGGTAAGTGGGTGCTGTTCCAGCCAGCCTTGCGGCAGGCTCAGCCGGAATTTTTTGCCGTTGGCCTCCACTTTGACATCGGGTATCTCCACCTCGGCACGGCTGCGGCAGAGGATGACAGCCTGACGCAACAGCCACACCAGCAAGCGATCGTTGTCCGACAAGCCAGACTCTGCAGCAAACTCCGGTAATTTCAGCAGGACGCCGCGCTGCGCACGCGCGAGCAAGGCCAGTCGTGCCTGGTTGGAACGTGAAAAGCCCGGCATGTCGGCATTTTCCAGGATGTAGCCGGAATGGCGGTGATAGCCGCCGTGCGATACCGAAAGGCCGATTTCGTGCAGCCGTGCAGCCCAGTCGAGAAAGCGTTTGTCGTTGTCACTGCCCGCCCCGTTTGCCGCCAGCAGGCTGAGCGCCACCCGCTTGACGCGCGCCGCCTGGCGGGTATCGATGTGATAGCGACGCATGAATTCGTCGACCGTGGCTTCGCGCATATCCTGCTTGTGAAAGCGCCCCAGCAGGTCGTAAAGGATGCCTTCACGCATGGCGGTCTCGGCCACGTCCATCTGCTCGATCCCAAGTTCGGCAAACAGGCCCGCCATGATGGCAAAGCCGCCGGCGATCACCGGACGGCGGTCGCCACGCAGCCCGGCAAGTTCCAGCGCATCGGCACTCCCCGCCTTGATCAGCAGGCTGCGCAATTTCGCCAGTCCGTCTGCGGTGATGCCGCGTTCCGCCAGGCCGTTTTTTTCGAGGATTTCGCGCAGCGCACGCGCCGTGCCGCTGGAGCCGATGGCCTGCTGCCAGTTGGCATGGGAAAAGGTGTGGGCAATACGCTCGACTTCGACGCGCGCGGCCATCTCGGCGGCTTTCATCGCGGCCTTGTCGATGCTGCCCTTGGCAAAGAAGCGCTGGGTGAAATTGACGCAGCCCATGTGCAGGCTTTCGCACTCATGCGGCTCGAGCCCCTGGCCAATGATGAATTCGGTTGAGCCGCCGCCTATGTCCACCACCAGACGCCGGTCTTCCGAGGCCGGCAACGAATGCGCCACGCCCAGATAAATCAGACGCGCCTCTTCACGCCCGGCAACGATTTCGATGGGATGCCCCAGTGCTTCCTCGGCCTTGCGGATAAAGGCATTGGCATTTTTGGCAATGCGCAGCGCCGAGGTGCCGACGCAGCGGATGGCTTCGGGTGGCAGGCCGCGCAGCCGTTCGCCAAAGCGCTGCAAACAGGCCAATGCGCCCGCCTGGGTGGATTCATCGAGCTCTTTGTCAGCGCTGAGGCCGCCTGCCAGACGCACGGTTTCCTTCAGCGAGTCGAGCGGATAAAGCTGGTCGCCCGACACCCGCACCACTTCCAGACGGAAGGAGTTGGAACCCATGTCGACGGCAGCAAGGGTGTCATAAGCGCTCATGCCACAGCTCCAAAAAAGAGATAGGCCATGCCGATGGCGGCCAGGATGCCGGCGACATCGGCGATCAACCCGCAGGCGACGGCGTGACGCACGCGCTTGATGCCGACCGCGCCGAAGTACACGGCCAGCACATAGAACGTCGTCTCGGTGCTGCCCTGCACGATGGACGCCAGCCGCCCGGCAAAGGAATCGGCGCCGTGTGTCTGCATGGTGTCGATCATCATGGCGCGCGCACCACTGCCCGAAAATGGTTTCATCAGCGCGGTCGGCAATCCATCGACCCAGCGTGCGTCGAGCCCAAAACCCAGCACGGCGCCGCGGATGCCGCTCATCAACAATTCAAGCGCGCCGCTGGCACGAAACACCGCAATCGCCACCAGCATCGCGACAAGATAGGGAATGATCGTGACGGCGGTGTGAAAACCTTCTTTCGCGCCTTCGACAAACGCCTCGTAGGCATTGACGCGACGCCACACCGCCATCAGCAGGAAGGTGGCAACCAGTCCGAACAGCAGCACGTTACTGAGGATGGACGACTGCCGCGTCATCTCGGCCGCATCCAGACTGCCAAAGTAGACCACCAGCCCGCCGATGAGCGCGGTGGCTCCACCCAGATAGGCCAGGGTGACGCGATTCCACAGATGCAGGCGCTGGTACAGGCCGGTGACCATGAGTCCGATCAGCGTGCCGATGTACGTGGTGATGAGCAGCGGCACAAAAACATCGGTGGGGTCGGCCGCGCCAAGCTGCGCGCGGTAGGTGAAGATGGTGACCGGCAGCAGCGTGACCGAGGCGGTGTTGATGACCAGAAACAGGATCTGCGCATCGCTGGCGGTATCGGGTGTGGGATTGAGCTTTTGCAGTTCCTGCATCGCCTTGATGCCGAGCGGCGTCGCCGCGTTATCCAGCCCCAGCATGTTGGCGCCCATGTTCATGGTCATCGCGCCGAGCGCAGGATGATTGGCCGGCACCTCGGGAAACAGGCGTTTGAACAGCGGCGCCAGACCACGCGTGAGGAGGTCGAGCATGCCGGCGCGTTCGCCGATTTTCATGACGCCGAGCCACAGCGCCATGACACCGGTCAAGCCCAGGGCGATTTCAAAAGCGGTCTTGCTGCTATCGAACAGTGCCTTGACCAGCGCGGCAAAAATCCCGGCGTCGCCGAGGAAAACCAGTTTGAACAGCGCGATCAGGAAGGCAATCAGAAAGAAGCCGATCCAGAGCGCGTTCAGCATGAAGGCTTACGCCACCCAGCCCGCGATGACGACCAGCAAGCCTGCCACCAGCCAGATCATCAGACCGCGCCAGATCATGCTGACCGCGCTGTCGATGCTATCGGGGTCCAGCGTGACCTGACCGGTGCCCAGGTCGGGCCGCCATACGGTTTCATCGCCCACGTTGATGCTCTGTCCCAGGCGCACACCCATGGCGCCCGCACCCGCGGCAAGCACCACGCCATCGTCCTCGTCCGGCCAAGCCGATGCCTGGGTACGCCAGCAATACATCGCGTCCTCAAAGTTTCCGGCGATGGCGTAGGTCAGCCCGGTCAGACGGGAAGGCAGCCAGTTGATGGCATGAAAGGCGCGCTGCGCAAAATGGCCGAAGGCGCCGCGAGTGTTCGACCAGCGTCGCGCCAGGATCGAGGCGGCGCGGAACAGCACCGCTCCCACCGGACCCAGCGGCACCAGCAGCACAAACCAGATCAGCACACCGAACATCTGGCGGTGGCTTGCTGCCATCACCTGTTCGATGGTGACGCGCGTCAGGTCATCCTCACTTAACTGGCTGGTATCGCCGCGCCACCAGATACCGAGTTGCTCGCGCGCGCCCGTCACATCTGCGGCACGCAGCAGGCGCGCAATGCGCTCGGCGGTGTCGCTGAAATATCTGAATCCCAGGGTGAAATACAGCACGACCACATTCCAGGCCCAGCCAAGAAAGGGGTTGATATCGCTGAGCAGTATGGACACGAACCACACGCCGGCGACCACGGGCAGCATGGCCAGGGTCCAGGCTATCGCGCCGTGGCTGTATTCACCGGCATTGAAGCGATGCTCCAGAAACGACGTGAAGCGCTTGTACAACTGATAGTGCGGCAGCGGTTGCCGCAATGGGCGCAGGTGTTCAAGCGCAACAGCGGTAAGGACAGAGAAAAAAGCCATCAGCGATTCATCTCCAGGGTAAAGGTGCCAATCCGGTTGGCTTTGCCTGCCGGATGATAGATTTCAACGGTCGGCATGACGATGGTTTTTCCGCTCGATTCCAGCGAATCGGACAAGGCCTGATACGCCTTGGATGGGGCCAGGAGCACAGCTGCCTGCACCCTGGTGGCATAGATGGGGCGCTGCGCAATATGGCCTTCCTTCAGCCCCTCCGGAAGGATGGCGGTGTCGGTGAGGACATATCCCAGTTGCGCGCGCACTTTGCCGTTGGCGGCACGTGGGTCGGTCAGGATGACGCTGATGGTGTCGCCTGCCACCACTTTGGAAGCGGTGAATTTTTCCAGTACGATACGCTGCGATTTCCGCATATTGCTGATCGGCCCTTCGTAGTCGAGGTAGGCATAGCGATACGGTCCGGCTTCGGTCTCGGTCACGCTGGCTGAGTTGAATCCACCCCACCACCCGTACACGGCCAGCAGCGGCAAGATGAACGCCAGCACAAAGGCCAGCCACTGTTTCTTGAACACAAACGACCCCCTTCTCAAGGGGATGAAGATACCACAGCAACCCCAGCAGGCGGGCGTCCAGACGGCCTTCCCGGCTGCCTATAATGGGTCCACTGCCTTCCGGAATCATGCTCATGACCCGTTTTCTGCTTGCGCTGTTCTGCCTGACCCTGCTGCCCACCGCCTGGAGCGACAACACGGCAGCAAACATCACCCGGGTGACCGTTCCAATGAAAGCCGTGAAGCTCGGCAGCCACAGCTATTTCGTGCAGGGCCTGCCGGGAGCGGCATCGAGCGAGAACCAGGGTTTCATGTCCAACGCCGGATTCGTGGTGACAAACGGTGGCGTGGTGGTCTTCGATGCGCTTGCTTCTCCGCCACTGGCCGAAAAGCTGGTGAGCCTGATCCGCACGATCACCCGGCAGCCGATCAAGCGCGTGATTGTCAGCCATTACCATGCCGATCATTTCTACGGACTGCAGGTGTTCAAGGCGCTCGGCGCCGAAATCTGGGCGCACCGCCTCGCCGAGGGCGGTACGCGGAGCACTGAGGCAGCCCAACGCCTGGCTCAGCGCAAGGATGCATTGTTCCCATGGGTAAACGAAACGACCCGACTGCTGGAAGCCGATCGCTTTCTGCAGGGCGATACGGACTTTGAAATGGGCGGGGTTCACTTTGCGCTGCGCTATGTGGGGCCGGCCCATTCGCGGGAAGACCTGGCCATGCTGGTGAAGGAAGACCGTGTGCTCTATGCCGGCGATCTGGTGTTTCGCGGCCGCATCCCCTTTGTCGGCGACGCGGACAGCCGCGCCTGGATCAGCGCGCTCGACACACTTATCGCCATGAAACCGCGTGTGCTGGTGCCCGGTCACGGTGCCGCGTCACGCACGCCGCGCACCGATCTGGTGTTCACCCGCGACTACCTGCACTTTCTGCGCAACCAGATGAGCCAGGCCGCACGTAATCTGGTGCCGTTTGATGACGCCTATGAAGCCGTCAACTGGTCGAAATACCGTGCCATGCCGGCTTTTGACGAAGCCAACCGGATCAACGCCTACAACCAGTACTTGCGACTGGAGCAGGAAGGCATCGAGTAAATTTTGCGGCCCCAAGCCCCGGCAGCGTCCCACTGTTGGCACGACAATCGCTTATATACTGGTCAAAAGCCTCAATAAAACGGGATAATGACCCGTTAACCAAGAATACCAACCGGGCTGATCCACCCTCCTTGATGCTTTGTTCCCCTGAAGAACTCCTGCAAAAAAACCAGGCATTGTCGAACACCTGGCAGCATTACCAAGCGATGCCGAGCATTGAAAGCTTTGTCGAACTGGCTGTTTCCATCAACAGTTTCACCGAGTTTCTGATCGACAAAGGCATCACTGCGCTGCATCACGCCAGTCACCAGCTCGAGCAGGTTGCGTTGGCACTATTCAGTGGCGACATTCAGCATCCCCTGCCCCAGGCCACGATAGACGATCTGAACGAACGCCTCCTCGCGTTGGGCCGCATGGCGAACACGCATGCCTCGGCCTCGGCCATTCTCGCCGAGCGGCGTCTTGATCCCCAGATCCTCTCCATGCCCGAAATACGCACCGGCCAGATCTGGCTGATCGGGCACGACCAGACCCCATGGGTACCCCTGCTGGCGCAACTCGGTTACTTCGGCATGTCCACCGACTTCAGCAGCTGGGACGAACCCTTGCCTGAGCACGCGAGCAGCGCATCGGTGCTCCTGCTCGACATGAGCAGCCTGCCCGAGGCGGAATGGACGCATCGCATCCAGGCGTTGCGGCAACAGTTTGAAATGGGCCAGCTGATCAGTCTCGGGGTCCGCTCGGATTTTGATCAGCTGCAACAGGCCATGCGCGGCGGTTGCGACAGCTGCCTGCTGGATGGCACGCCTGCGCATGCCATCGTCGAACATATTCTGGAATTGAACGAGCGGCAGGAGCAGGAAACCTATCGTGTGCTGATCGTTGAAGACTCAAAAACCGCCGGCCAGATGATCCGTCGCACCCTGGAAGAAAACCAGATTGCCTCCGAGATCGTCAACGATCCGCGCCAGACGCTGAATGCGCTCAAGCAGTTCAACCCGGATCTGATCCTGATGGACATGTACATGCCGAATTGCACCGGCGTGGAAGTGGCCCGCATCATTCGCCAGCACAGCGAGTTCCTCAGCATTCCGATTGTCTATCTGTCCGGCGAAACCAACGTGGCCCTGCAGGTTGATGCCATGCGCATGGGCGGGGACCACTTCCTCACCAAGCCATTCAATCCGGTGTTCCTGAACACCATCGTCAAAAGCAAGATCGAGCGTTACCGGGCGCTGCGCCGCTCCATGTATCACGACAGCCTGACCGGCCTGCTCAACCATTCCAGCGGCAAGAACACGCTGGACATGCTGCTGTCCAGCATCGCGCACGATGGCGGCTTCCTGTCGGTGGTGATGATCGACATCGACCATTTCAAGCTGGTCAACGACAGCTACGGCCACCCGGTTGGCGACCAGGTCATCCGCAGCCTGTCATGGCTGCTCAAGCAGCGCCTGCGCAAGCACGACATCATCTGCCGCTACGGTGGCGAAGAATTCATGATCGCGCTGCCACACACCGATGCCGAACACGCATACACCATCATGGACCGCATCCGCCAGGAGTTCGCACAAATTCGCCACCCGCATGGCAATACCCATTTTGTCGCCACCACCAGCGGCGGCATCGCCACCTATCCGCTTTATCAAAGTGGTGATGAACTGATCAAGGCTGCGGACGATGCGCTCTACCGGGCCAAGCACGAAGGCCGCAATCGCATCAGTTCCAGCGACGATTGATCACCTTCCGGCCTGCGTTCAGCCCGTTATCAGTTTCAGCCCGATCAAAATCGTCACGATTTCGAATGAGCGCTTGATCCACAGATTGCCTTTCCTGATCGCCATGTGGCTGCCCAGATAGCCGCCAATCAGCGAACCCGCCAGCAGTGCCGGCATCCAGTCCCATGCCACCGTGCCAATCACCCCAAGCACCAGCGCCCCCGTTCCGTTCCAGAACAGCCCGCACAAAATCAGGGTATAGGCCACCGCACGGGTGTAGTCGAGCCCGAAATAGCGGATCAGCCAGATGGTGAGAAACAGCCCGGTGCCGCTGGTAATCGAGCCATTGAGAAAACCCACGACAAACAACCCGGCCATGCCGCCAATCAAGGCGGGACCCTGCTGGTTCTGCGGGGTGTGAGCCTGGCCGAGACTGGGCTTGAACACCGAATACAGGCCCAGGCCCAGCGTTAGGAAACCCAGCGCCAGCGTGGCGAAGCGTTCGGGTATCTGCAGGATCGTCACCGCCCCCAGCACCACGCCCGGGAGTCCGGCGCCCAGGATGATCAGGGAAAGCCGGCGTTCAAGGTGCGACTCTTTCAGATGCCGCAGCGTGGCACCCAAACCCAGCGCCACGCTGGCGACCTTGTGGGTGGCCAGCGCCACACCAAATGGCAGGCCGAGAAAGATCAGCATGGGAAACTGGATCAGCCCCGCTCCACCGCCCGACAAGGCCGAGAAAAAATTGGCCGCCAGCGAGGCAATAAACAGGATCAGTTGGTCGAGCACGCGAAGAACTAGGCGGTCACACCTATTTCGGCCGGCAGTTTGGCGTACACCAGTTTCAGTCCGGCCCCGGCAATGGTTTTCAGCAACTGGTCGGCCAGCGTCGCATCGACAAAGAATTCCACCACCACAGGCAGTTCACCCGCCAGCTCAAAGAACCCGATGTCGTGGCGCCCATGCCGGCCAAACCCCGCCAGCGCGCGAAAGGCCGAGCCCCCGCTGATACCCATTGCCTGCGCGGTATCCAGCAGCCATTCGTAGGTCAGTTTGCCATGATGATGATTTGCTTCAGTCACAAACACCTGCAGGCAGATCGTGTTCATTTGAACAGCCTCATTGAATAAAATCCCAGGCCGGTGGCCAGAAAGGAGCCCACCATGTGGGCCAATGCAATCAACCCACCGGTCACCCACAGGCCACGCATCAGTGCGGTGACCACTTCAGCCGAGAAGGTGGAAAATGTGGTCAGCCCGCCGAGCAGGCCGGTAATGAGAAAGAGCCGTGCCTCGGGTGGCAGGCCAGGGTGTTCGGAAAACCAGGCGATCACCAGGCCAATCAAATAACCGCCGATCAGGTTGGCAGCCAGCGTACCGAGCGGCACGGTAGGGAAAGCGGGATTGAGCCAGAGCCCCAGTCCCCAGCGCAGCCAGGCGCCGATGGCAGCACCCAGGCCAATTGCGAGAAAGGCTGTCATAGCCGGGAAGAATCAGGCGGGATCATATGCGCCCATGTTAGCCGACAGTCTCTCAACGAATGCTTACAGGACGTCCTTGATGATCTCGTTCAGCAGTTTCTCGATGTCCATCAACGACTTTTTCAGCGCCGGATTCTTGGTGGGCGCCGACTTGCGATAAGCCAGATAAACGTTCTTGTCATTGGGAATCGCGTAAACCGAAATGCTGTACGGGCACAACACCATGGCATGCGGGTCAGCGTCCATCATGTGGCGCGAAATCGTGGCGCTGCAAAAATTCATTTGCTCACCGCCCGTGTAGAGCAGCTTGGTCGAACCGACCACCTCTCCGGTGCGCTCCAGCATGTTGGCTATCATGTTGGTATTGGTGATTTTCAGGCCCTTGCTTTCGATCGCGATCTCGAGCATGTCGCGCACATCCTGATAATTTCCCTGGGTCTTGAATACCACCGCATAACCGTTGTCCGCCCACGCCGACAACGGCAGACAGAGCAAGGCTAAAGCAAGAAATAATTTTTTCATGATGGCTTCTGGAAATTGCAAACCCTGATTCTCGACCAACCGCCTCCAAGCCGCAAGGGTCATTTGCTACACTCGCCCGCATGGCAAAGCAATCGAAAGCAGCACAACTCAAGGCAGACGGCCGTTTCTGGCTGACGCTCGACGGCAAGAACTTCCTTGGACGCGGTCGCATCGAACTGCTGCAGCGCATCCGTGAGACCGGCTCCATCTCCAAAGCCGCCCGCTCCATGAAAATGAGCTACAAGGCCGCGTGGGACGCGGTCGATTCGATGAATGCTGCGTGGCAATCTCCCCTGGTGGAAAGCGGTCCCGCCGGCAGCCATCTGACCGACGACGCCGAACGCATGATTACGGCGTATCAGCAGGCCGAAGCGCAGCATACTGCGTTCATCATCAAGCTCGCCAAGAGCCTGCCATCACGCACTGAATAAACGCGCGAGCATCAGGCCTGGGGGCGGGCCTTGTAGAAAGTCAGCGGCGTGACGCTGTTTTTTGCCACTGCCGGTTTCAGTTTTCCCACCACATGCATTTCACACGGCTTGCAGTCGAAACGCAGCGTGAGTTTTTCGCTGCCGTTGATCAGCGTCAGCGGTGCGGCGCGCACCGTGCCCTGCACGCCGGTCACCCCCTTGGCCTGCTTGGGACACAAACTCAGCGAATAGCGCACGCAGTGCTTGGTGATCATCAGCGACACCTCGCCGGTTTCCTCGTGGCTTTCGTAGGAAGCGGCGATCACCTGCACGCCATGCCTGGCGTAAAAATCCCGCGCCCTGTGGTTGTAGACATTGGCCAGATAGGTCAGCGTGTCTTCAGGATAAATTGCAGGCGGCTCGACCGGCAGCGCACGCTCGGGACGAACGTAGGCCGCTGCACGTCTGGCTTCCAGACCGGCAACGGCCTCGCGGCGCAAGGCATTGATGAATGATGCCGGAACAAACCAGGGCTGCGTGAGTTCCAGTGCGATGCCCATCGCGGCAAATGGCGTGGCGCCCAGTTTGCCGAGATGCTCGCGCAGGCTGGTCTCAACCCTGGCCGCATCCTTGGCGGCCTCCTTGGGATGAGCCGCAGTCGTCGTGACTGCATGGCCGTCTTCGTCGGTCAACGTCAGCGCAAATCCATCAGCCGTTTCTTCCAGCCGCAGCCATACGCCAATGCGACGCTCGCTGGATGCCTTGTCCAGCATGCGCGTCCAGTTCATGTCGCGATTCCGGCTGACCGCCGTGCCCGCGCGCAGGTCCTTGAAACTCGACAGCGGATCTTTCGGGAACACACGCCACGTACCCTCGCCCACCTTCTCGGCACGGTTGATCGCCAGGCCGGCCAGGTCTTTCTGCAGCGTGTAGTAGCACAGGCCATCGCCGTTGTTCAGCACAGTGGCATGATCGTCTGCGTGCAACTCGACCCACTTGTCGCCGACCTTGCTGACATAACCGATCGCCAGGCCAGGATTTTTCGGCGTGTCGAACGCGCCGATATCCGTCTTGCGTCCGCCGACAAAATAATCGGTGAACTCACGGTTGAAGTTCTGGTTGGGGTCGGGCGTGAAACTGAATGTGGTCCGCCCCGCAGACGCACGCGCGAACTCGGGTCGGCGTTCAATGATGTCGTCCAGCAGGGTGCGGTAATGGGCGGTGATGTTTTTCACGTAGCCCAGGTCCTTGTAGCGGCCTTCGATCTTGAAGCTGCGTATCCCCGCGTCGATCAGGGCTTCGAGGTTATCGCTCTGGTTGTTGTCCTTCATCGACAGCACGTGCTTGTCGTGCGCGACCACCCTGCCCTCCATATCGGTCACCTGATATGGCAGGCGGCACGCCTGCGAGCAGTCGCCGCGGTTGGCGCTGCGCCCGGTGTGGGCATGGCTGATGTAACACTGACCGCTGTAGGCCACGCACAGCGCGCCATGAACAAAGAATTCCAGCGTGGTCTCGGGTCGCGTGGCGGCGCGGATGGCGGCGATCTGCTCGAGGTCGAGTTCGCGCGCCAGCACGATTTGCGAGAGCCCCACATCCTGCAGGAAGCGGGCTTTTTCCGGAGTGCGGATATCGGTCTGGGTACTGGCGTGCAACTGGATCGGCGGCAGGTCGAGTTCCAGCAGACCCATGTCCTGAATGATCAGCGCATCAATGCCCGCTTCATAAAGCTGCCAGATCTGCTGCCGCGCCGGTTCCAGCTCGTCGTCTCGCAGGATGGTATTGAGTGTAACGAACACCCGTGCGTTGTAGCGGTGTGCGTGCGCGACCAGCCGCGCAATCTCGGTTACGTCATTGGATGCCGCCGCGCGCGCGCCAAACGACGGGCCGCCGATATACACCGCATCGGCGCCGTGGTTGATGGCTTCGATGCCGATATCGACATCGCGCGCTGGCGCGAGCAGTTCAAGTTGATGGGGTTCCACAGGCGGCGTTCCGGACAGCAAAACGCCATTTTACTTACTTGCCGATATCCCGGCTCGCCAACTGGATGAGGGATGACATCTTGACCGCCTTGATGGCCA
>CAYGMS010000006.1:15775-22272 GCA_964350905.1 uncultured Thiobacillus sp.
TGGCCAGAAAGGTGAATTTACCCATGTTGAAATCCGAACGCTTGACCGTCACCGTCGCATTGGCGCCGCATGACTCCACCTTGTAGGTCGCATCCTGCTCACACTGAAAGCCGCTGATGGCCAGTGTCACCGGCAGGGTCACGCCCTTGATCGTCAGTTCGCCTGCCATGCTGTTTTCTTCGCCATCCAGTACCGCCTTGCTGGATTTGAAGGTGATGGTCGGGTGATTGGCAGTGTCGAAAAATGAAGTGCTTTGCAGATGGTGGTTAAATATCCGGTGGCCCGTGTTCACCGAGCTGGCATCGATGTTCACTTCTGCCGTGCCGGTTCTGGAAACGGGATCGAACACCACCTTGCCGCTGACTTTGTCGAACTTGTGGGTCTGGCTGGATCCGCCCAGAGAGTTGAAGCTGAACTGCGAAGAGGTCTGGCTGTTGTCGATGACGTAGATTTCGGGGGCGGCGTGCGCAGCAGCGGAAAATGCAACAAGCACGGTCAGCAAGGCCAGTCGTTTCATTCGGTGCTCCTTATGTGAGTGAGCACCCGGACATTGTTCGCTGACGACTACTGGGCCAGACTGATCCTGAGTGCTGCTTGCCCTGTTGGGCTGTGCTCAATCACTTGCAACCGCTATGCCACCCGGCCTGGTCAAAATGTGTTTCTATAAAACCCTTATAAATCAATTAGTTGATGTATTTTCTTGGTTCCCAAGCTGGCATGGGCCCACTTACGTTGACGGAAACCCAACAAGCGGTGTCGAACTGCCGAAAGCTCGGCAGTTCGACACCGCTTGTTGGATGCGTCGCTCCTGCATGCCCGTCAGCCCCGATAAAAGGAACCGCACGGTGCGCATTCACCGGCAGGAAAACCTGCCGGGATGCCCGACCCGCCTTATTGTGGGGTGGCGGGCGCCTTGAATGCCTCGATCGCCAGGGACAGCGTGATCTCATCGCTGATGTAAGGCACGTTCTTGCCCATATTGAAATCCGAGCGTTTGACTTCGGCTGTCGCATTGGCGCCGCAGGCTTCCACCTTCAGCATCGGATGCGGCATGCATTTGAAATGGGTAATGGCGAGCGTCACCGGTTTGGTCACGCCCTTGATGGTGAGGTCACCCGTCAGGCTCACGGGCAGATCGCCCTTGAACACCATCTTGTCAGACTTGAAGGTAATCGTTGGGTACTTGGCGGTATGGAAGTAATCCTCGCTCTGGATGTGCTCGTTGAACAGGGCAAATCCGGTATTGACCGACGCAACGTCGATGCTGACGTCAGCCGAGCCGGTCCGGGCCGCGCGGTCGATCATCACCTTGCCGCTGGTTTTGTCGAATTTGTGGGTCTGCTTGGAAAACCCGAAGTGGCTGTAGGTGAAATGCGGATAGGTATGGCTGTTGTCAATCGTGAAGGTGACAGGCGCGGCCTGGGCGGAAGCAGCAAAAACAAGCAGTGCGGACAGCGTGGCAAGACGTTTCATGGTGTGAGCTCCTGAGTTGAATGAACAGCGGGTTATTTGCCGGTTGCGGCAATTCGGAAGGTGACCTGGACTTCGTTGGCGACCGTGGCGACATCGGCCCACATGCCTTCACCGATACCAAAGTCCAGGCGCTTGAGGATGAAGGCACCATCAAAAGTGGCTGTGGCTTTTCCAGGTTTAAAGGTCACCGGCACGATCATTTCGTGACTGCGGCCCTTGAGCGTAAGCGTGCCGCGCATCTCGTAGCGATTACCGCCAAGCGCACGAATCTGGCTGGAGACAAACTTCGCGCGCGGGTACGCGCTGCTGTTGAACCACAGCCGGCCGGCGGATTCCTCGTCGGCTTCGGGCGAGCCGGCATCGATGCTGGCGAGATCGATATCGATCTGCGCGCGGCCAGCCTCAGGTTTGGCCGGATCGAAAATCATCTGGGCGACAAAGCGCTTGAAGCCGCCTTTGATCGGCACCCCCATCTGGCTGAATTCAAAACCGATTGCGCTTTGCGCCGGCAGCACCGTACGGTATTCCACCGCGCCCGCGACGGGTGACGCCAGCACGGCAAGCAGGGTCAACGTATTAAATAGTTGTTTCATGGATGCTCCTTTTTGCCCAGACTCATGCGCTGCAGGAAAGGCTGGCGTTCGAGAAAATGGTGTTTGAGCGCTGCGGCCACATGCAAAAAGACCAGGACCAGCAAGCTGAAATTCAGGATCTGGTGAAAGTTGGCGAGCAGCTCGCCCAATGCCTTGTCCTTTCCGACCAGGTCGGGCAAGGGCAACACGCCAAACCATACGGTCTGAAAGCCTTTGGCCGAACTCATCAGCCAGCCCGACAGCGGAATCGCCAGAAGCAGCACATAGAGCAGGCCATGCACGATATGCGCCACCCAATGCTGCCACTGGGCCATGCTGGCCGGCAACGGAGGCGGTGTGTACGTCGTCCGCCACATTACCCGCGCCGCCGCCAGCATCAGGATCGTGATGCCGATCCACTTGTGATAGCTGTAGAGCTTGAGCTTGTCGGGCGATACCGGCAGCTCGTGCATATATACGCCAAGCGGGAATGCCACAAAAACCAACAGGGCCACCAGCCAGTGCAACACAATAGCCGGGGCGGGATAACGCAGTACTGTGCTCATACCGTCTCCTTTTTAAAAATCTGTTCCAGCGCACGCAGGGCCGTTTGCCAGCGCGCATGCTCGGCAGCCGGTACACCGGCGAAGCAGGCATTCATGTGCGCCAGATGCGCCGGAAATACTTTTGCAAACAAACCCTCGCCCGCCTGCGTCAAGCGGATGATCTGGCTGCGGCCATCGCTTTCATGCGCCACCCGCTCCACCCAGCCGCGACCGGCCAGCCGGTCGACCACGCCGGTAAGCGTGCCCTTGGTGATCAGCGTCTTGTCGCCGAGTTCGGTGGCGGTCATCCCCGATGTGTTGCCAAGCGTGGCAATAATGTCGAACTGCGGTGGCGTCAGCCCCATTCCGCGAATGTGGGCTGCAGAATATGCTTCGAAAGTCTGGTAACACTGCACCAGAGCTTGTATGGTTGGGAGGAATGCGGCTGGTTGTGACACGGAAACCCCAATTGGTTCTAATGAGAACCAATTTAGTTCGTGTTAGAACTAAAGTCAAGCCCGGGCATGAAACCGGTACAAAAAATTCACCAATATTTTCACCAGCACACGCTGAATGATCTGGAGATCAAACGAAATGGCAACGGAAGAAAACGGCAAAACCTATGAAGTGGGGTTTTCGACAGAACACATGCAGCACATCTTCTATGTAAGCTGCCCCGACGACGCGGAGGCAAAGACCTTTGCCCATGCCGTTTTTCATTATTACGACATACCGGCTGAATGGGGTGCCAAGCGTGGCATTACGGAAATAGCCGTGACCAAACTAAAAAACTGCGTCCCGGATTTCCTGCATGTCGCCATGCTCGACAAAAAAGACCTGGCGATGCCGGAAGAAAACGCGGAATCACTCAAGGCTGTCAGGGAACTCTCGCAGCAGATCGTGGAAGCCGGGTGCGTGCCGATGGCCATCTACGATGATGAAAACAAAACCATGACGGTCTACGCGACCAAAAAAGTGGAAGTCGATCCGCAAACCGGTGCAAAAAGTGTTGTTCTGAATTTCAGCCTGTTTGGCGGTACTGTGGGCAAAGGCCGTTAATTCCTTGCTGGCGTATGTGCCCGAACGCAGAGGATGACCATCCCTGCGCCACCTGCCATGCCTTTCATGACTGTTTACTGGCCACCAGACGGCACGTCACTGGCCTGAACAAACGCGCCAGCCGCGTCCGCCGGCAACGGCTGCGAGAAGTGGTATCCCTGTATCTTGCGGCAACCCAGCGCAATCAGCCGTTCGAGTTGCCCGACATTCTCCACCCCCTCGGCGATCACGCTCATGTTGAAATTTCGCGCGATGGCAATAATCGCCGACACCATCTCCGCCTCCTCGATTCCAGGCGTCAGGCGGCTGACGAAGGCACGGTCGATCTTCAGCGCATCAAAGGGGAAATTCTGCAAATAGCTCAGCGATGAATAACCGGTGCCGAAATCGTCAACATAGAGGTGCAGGCCACGTGCCTTGAGCTCAAGCAGTGTTTTGTTCGCCGTTTCAGGATTGTGCAGCAGCACGCTTTCGGTGATTTCCAACGCAATGTAGCGCGGCTCGACGCCAGCCGCGGCAATCGCCGCCTCAATCCGTTCCACCAGATCCGGTTGCAGGAACTGCCTGGCGGACAGGTTGATGCTCATATACAAATCCGGCCGCTCCGGGAATCTAAGACGCCATTCCTGAAGCTGGCGGCACGCCTCCGTCAGTACCCATTGACCGATATCGTTGATCAACCCGGTTTCCTCCGCCAGTGGGATGAACTCAAGGGGCGGGACCAGGCCACGCTCAGGATGTTCCCAGCGCACCAGGGCTTCAAAGCCAAGCACCTCGCCATTGCTTGCCTCGACGATGGGCTGGTAATGCACACGCAATTCCGCACGCTCCACTGCCCGGCGCAGTTCCGATTCCAGTGTCAGTTGTGCCACGGCGTTCAGATGCATGCCTTCATCGAACAAAACGGTCTGTCCCGTACCCTGGGATTTGGCGCGGTACATCGCCGTGTCAGCATCGCGCAGCAGGTCGGAGGCATGGCGGCCACCCCGTACCGAAATCGCAATGCCGATACTCGATGAGACAAATATCTCTCGGCCTTCGAGCATGATCGGCGGCTGCAGCGCAATGTGCAGCCGGTCGGACACACGCAGCACATCTGCGGGCTCACTGACATCTTCAAGCAGAATCGTGAACTCGTCACCGCCCATGCGGGCAACCGTGTCCCCGGGCCGCGTGCAGACACGAACACGCTCGCTCACCTCAAGCAGCAATTGATCGCCCAGGGTATGACCCAGACTGTCATTGATCGTCTTGAAGCGGTCGATGTCCATATAGAGCACGGCGCAGCGCAGCGCGGGATGACGTTCGCTGAAGCTCAGGCATTGTCCCAAGCGATCCATGAACAATATCCGGTTCGGCATTCCGGTCAGGTCATCGTGATAGGCGCGATAGCGCAACTGCTGCTCGGCCTGATGCCGCTGAATCATGCCGCTCAAGGCATGCGCAGCGGCCGTGATGAACTGCACCTCTTCGGGTGTCTGTTGGTGATGCGCGTCCACATAGAGGTTCAACACGCCCAGCAACGCCCCGTCGAACAGGATGGGGGCGCAATAATGCCCATGCGGTGACATGCCGGGGAAATGAACCTCATGCCGCTCGTCAACACGGTCAACAAACAGCAATTCGCGGGTTTCCGCCACCCGCCCGCACAGACAGTGGCCTTTCTCGACCATAGCGCATGCCTGCTCGACCTGCGCTGGCAATCCGTGCATGGCCGCCATACGCAGGTTTCCGGATTCCGGGTCGGCCAGAAAAATGCTGCCGGACCCTTTCAGCGCCAGCCGGGGTGCTGAAAGTATCAGTTCCAGCGCATGCTGCAAACGCTGCTCAAAAGGATCCGGACGCATGGCAGTTTCCAGCAGTTCCGCCATAGCCCGTTGTGTGTGAAAGTCCTGATCGATCTTGTCCGCTGCCGCTTTACGCTCGTCTATGCGGCGCCGCAACTGACGGGCACTCACGCCAATGCCGATTACGCCGAACAGCCAGAGCACGCCATGTCCGAGCGCCAACCCGCTGATGCGCCGGTCTGCAGCCGCATGGAGCGGCGCGAGCGGAACCGACACACTGACACCACCAGCCAGGTCGCCTTCCTTGTAACCCTGCTGGACATGGCAGGGCAGGCACTTCTGTCCCATATTCATGGGCCGGATCAACCGCAGATAAGGTTTTCCTTCGAGTTCCGAGATTCCCGTGACCTCCTCAACCCCCTGGCTGAACTGCACCAGCGCCCGGGCCTCCCATGCATCAGGCTGGTTCAGGGGATTGATCGGGTTGAGACCGCTCAGATGGCCTTGTGCGCCCTCGTTCTTGTTGGCCAGTTCATTGAACTGGCGCACCATCAGCGCCGGATTGATGAGGGTCAGCAGGCGTCCCGAGGGTGTGCGTACATCGCGCTCCGGCAGATAGGCCACATAGGGGTCGGGCGTAGTCTCCGGGGTGACGGGTACATATACGCCACCATGTTGGGTGGCCCAGTTGCGGAAGGTGAGATCCTTGAAGAAGTTTGCACGCGACTCGATTTGGGCCTGCTCGAGCACCAGTTCACGTACCTGTGTGATATTCCAGACCAGAGATACCCCAGCCACACCGGTCCAGAATACCGCCAGCGCGATCGCCCACGACAAAACCGGCACACTGGAGGTGTGCGGTGCAGCGATGTGACTGCCGTTTTCCAGTACCCCTCCACCCATCGTCAAGCACCCGAATTTATAGTCTATTCATATCATTACGGAATAATTGCCGCTGGCTTTAATGCTTTGTCAGGACAAGCCAGGCAGACCTATTGATCCGGCCAGATTTTATCCGCGAGTTCGTTCGTGCCTGTCGAAGCACAGCCCTTCGACAGGCT
>CAYGMS010000007.1:0-2058 GCA_964350905.1 uncultured Thiobacillus sp.
GTTTCAAATCCCGCATGCGTATGGCCCTTGGCCAGGCGATCCAGAATCGCATCGTCGACCGATTCGACTGCGGTGACGACGAACAACAGCCCACACGCTTTCAAACGCGGCAGCAACTCGGCGTGATTCAGCAAATGCTCGACCTTGATCGTTGCATCCCAGCTCACGTCGGGGAAGCGCGCATGCAGCGCATCGGCCACCTTCAGCGCATGGGTCGGACCATTGAGAAAATCGGGGTCGCCAAAGCTGATATGCTGCGCGCCCAGCGCAACCTGCTGCGCAATGTCAGCGATCACCACCTCGACCGGAACCGCACGAAACTTGCCTTCGTACACCGGCACCACCGGGCAGTGGCGGCACAGGTGCTTGCAGCCGCGCGTGGCCTCGGCGAAGCCCGTCATTTTCTGGCTGCCGTCCGCCAGAATCAGTTTGGCATAGCGCTGCAGTTCGGGCAGGCCATGGCGATCCGGTAGCAGGAATTCGATCTTGTCGCGCCGCACCACGGTCTCGGCCGGCGCCACCCCGGATTGCACCCAGGCCAGCAAATCCGGTTCGGACTCGCCGCCAAAAACGGCCTCCACCCCCAGGCTTTTCAGCCAGGCTGCGTTCACCGGCGCATACAAGCCGAACGCGGCTATCCGTGCGCGCGGCGCCAGCGAACGGATTTTGGGCAGTGCAGCGGCGGCAATCCGCGTGGCGGTATGCATGCCCAGGTAAATCGCCACAAACTCGGCCTCTTTAAAAATAGCTGGATCGAGTTTTTGCTGTGACAGATCGAGACAGGCCGCAGGAATATCAGCCCGGGCAAACCAGGCAGCCGGTTGCGCCAGATTGAATGGCTGCCGTCCCAACTCGTACGGGCTGACCAAAACAATACGCGCCCCGGAGGACGCGCATGATTGAACTGAACAGGCGGTCATGGCGGGCGCTTACTTGGCCTTGGGACGCTGCTCGAACATTTTGGCGATGCCCGGATCGCGCGAGGCGCCGGCCGCTTCCATGCGCTTGAGGTATTCGTCCCACAAAGCAGTCTGATTCATGCCGAGATCATGCAGGTATTCCCAGGAGTAAATCCCGCTGTCATGGCCGTCGGAGAAAACGAAATTGATGGCATACAGGCCAACCGGCTCGGCGGCATTGATCAGGATGTCACGCTTGCCGACTTGCAGCGTTTCCTGCCCGGGGCCGTGGCCACGCACTTCGGCTGAAGGCGAATACACGCGCAGAAATTCGAACGGCAGTTCAAAGCGGGTGCCGTCGGAGAAAGCGATTTCCAGCTTGCGTGAAGCCTGGTGGAGCTTGATTTCGGTAGGGGAAGGGATAGCCATGATAGAAACACTCGAAATGGGTTCAAGCCCGCAGTGTAAACCCGCTGCGCAGAGATTAAACCCCGGCGGAACAAGGGGCTGAAGCCGATCAAGACATGAAACTGGCGCGCCCGGCGCGATTCGAACGCACGACCCCTGCCTTCGGAGGGCAGTACTCTATCCAGCTGAGCTACGGGCGCAAGGAGCCGCAAAGCATAGCCGGTTTGCCATGCGGCGTCTATCGTCCGCGTCCGCACCGCTCTTTCCTGTCGGCGGCGCGTCCCTTATAATCCCGGGTTTTGAAGCCCACCTTCCAAGGATAATTTCTCATGGCTGATTCGCACGTCAAGATGACCCAGACCACTCCCCAGCAAGTCATCATTGCAGTTGTCGCCGGACTGCTCGCTCCGCTGCTGGCCATTGTTCTGATCGTTCTGCTGGTGCTGGGCATCCAGAAAGAACACAAGCCCGACACAAGCGGTGAAGCTGCCCAGCAGGCTACGCTCTCCCGCATCCAGCCCTTTGCGCAGCTGGCCGCTCTGGATGCCAGCGCGCCCAAGGTTGAAAAATCGGGCCAGGAAGTGTACGACGCGGCATGTACTGCGTGCCACGCGACTGGCGCACTCGGCGCACCCAAGTTCGACAACAAGGGAGACTGGAGCAGCCGTATTGGCCAGGGTTATGACACGTTGATCAAGCACGCGATCGAAGGCATTCGCCTGATGCCCCCCCGCGGTGGCAACGCCGATCT
>CAYGMS010000007.1:2158-10635 GCA_964350905.1 uncultured Thiobacillus sp.
TATGAAACCAGTTGCGCGGTCTGCCATGCAACTGGCGTCGCCGGCGCACCCAAAGTGGGTGACAAGTCCGCCTGGTCCGCACGCATCAGCCAGGGGTTCGAGACCCTTCATAATCACTCACTCAATGGCATTCGCGGCATGCCTGCCAAGGGCGGCAACCCCAGTCTGCCTGATGCCGATCTCGTGAATGCCGTGGGCTATATGTTTACTGAAGCGGGCGGCAAGCTGTAAGCCTGGTCACTGCACTGTGGCCCAATCCCGCCAAACCCCGTTTTGACACGCATCTGCCCAAAATGCGGGAGTGATCAGGTTCGCAGTGCTTCGCTGCATGCTCATGACGGTGTGCGTCACATGCTGCTGCACACGCCGCTGCGTTGCCGGGCATGCCGGCATCACTTCTGGGTGCTCAACCCTTTCAAGCCGCTGTTGCTGCTGACGGCTGTGGGCATGCTGGTCGGTGTCACCGCCTGGCTGACACTCGACTCGCATTCGGCCGCGTCCGTTTCAAATACTCCGGCCAGCCTGCCGCACGCCCGCGCAGCCCAGGGCGATGCCCGCTCGCAATTACAGCTGGGCATTCGCTATGCCGAAGGCGATGGTGTCATCCAGAACGACAAGGAAGCGGCCAAGTGGTTTGGCCTGGCCGCCAAACAAGGGCTGGCCGAGGCGCAATATCACTATGGCCTGGCGCTGCTGAGAGGACGCGGGGTGGTGCAGGATTACCGGGCCGCGTTCAACTGGATCGAAAAGCCCGCGCAACGCGGCTATGCCAAGGCGCAATACAGCCTGGGCGAGTTGTATCGCTACGGCACCGGCACGCCGATCGACAAGGCACGCGCCTATCTGTGGTTCAATCTGGCGGCCGCACAAGGTGTGGATGCCGCAGCCAAGGCACGCGACAGCCTGGTGTGGCAGTTGAAGCCCGAACAGATCGCCGCCATGCAGGCCGAGGCGCGACGCATGAGCCAGACACCCTTGCCCGCTCCATCTGAACCGGCCGCGCCCGCCGCCGCGCCCTGATTTTTTTGTGCCCTGACCCCTCCGTGCCCTGACTCCTCCATTTACGGATGGACGTGTGCGCTGTCGGCATCCGCATCCAGCGGCCACAGTTCATGGGCATCCAGCTTCAGACGGGTGAGCGCCGACAAGGCACTCAGCTGCGCCTGCTGCTGCATCAACTGGCCTTCCAGTGCCTGTCGGCGATTGAGCAATACCTGATCCAGGCTGCCTTCACCCAGGCTATAGGCCAGCGTTGCCAGACGCGCAGCTTCCGCCAGCGCCTGGGCGGCATGATCAGCCTGCTGCCAGTTTGCCGTCTGTGCAGTCGCCGCCTCAAAATCCGCGCGCGCTTCCTGACGCAAGCGCTGCTCCAGCCTGACCACGGCATCCTGTGCCGTGGCGCTGAGTTGTTCGGCGGCCTGCTGGTCGGTGCGACGCGCCGAGTTGGGCAGGGTCAGTCCCACATTCAAGCCCAGCACGTGCTCGTCGCCGCCCGCTTCGTTCTTGTAGAACACGCCCACATGGGGATCGGCACTGCGGCGCCGGGCAAATTGCCGCGCCTCGGCCTGCAACACCTCGGCCTGACGACGCGCACGGAACAGTTCGTGATTGTGTTCCAGCACTGCGCTGACGTAATCCTCAGCCGTGCCATTCGGCTGCACGGGTTGCGGCAGGGAGTCATCCGCCGCAACCGGAAGCTCGGGGAATTGCGCGCGCAACCGGTTGCGCGCCTGTTGTTCGCGCGCAGCGGCCTGTTGCTGTTGCAAGCGCGTCTGCGCCAGCGCGGCTTCGGCATTCACGCGTTCGGCTCGCGGCGCTTCACCCAGGCGGATGCGCGCATTCACGGTCGTCAATTGCTGCTCGGCCAGTGTGACGTGCGCCTGCCACACCCGCATCTGACTGGCTTCGCCCAGCCAGTCGAACCACAGCGCCAGCAATTGCCGCCCACTTTCGTGCAGGGCCTCACCGAGATTTGCCTCGGCGTGTGCGGAGAGCGCCCCCGCCAGCGCACGATCCGCTTCGGCGCGGGCAGGCAGGCGCAGCGGCCGCGACAAGGCCAATCCCCACTCAGCCTGGTTGTCGCGCGGGGTCGCCTGGATACGGCGCTGCCCAATATCCGCGCTGACCGTCCATTCCTCGCGCCCATGCTGCAGGCTCTGGCTGCGCAAGGCCTGCGCAGCAAAATCGCCACGGGCCTGTGCCACCGAAGGCGATGCCCACAACGCGGCTTCGGCCGCGGCAGGATCCGGTAAATAGTCTGCGCGTGCAGGCAAGGCAAATGCCAATGCAAGCGCGAGGCTCAATGCGTGCGCGGCTTTCATGCGTGCGCTCCTTTCAGGATGAATTGGCGATACAACAGCGGCAACATGACCAGCGTCAACAAGGTGGCGCTGACCAGCCCGCCGATGACGACGATGGCAAGCGGACGCTGGATTTCGGAGCCGGGCCCGGTCGCAAACAGCAGCGGCACCAGGCCGAAGGCCGCGATGCTGGCGGTCATCAGCACCGGACGCAGGCGCCGCAGCGCGCCGTCGCGTACCACGGCATTGCCGCGCAGGCCCCGGTTGCGCAACTGGTTGAAATGGCTGACCAGCACCACGCCGTTCAGCACTGCAATCCCCAGCAATGCGATGAAGCCGACCGAAGCGGGCACCGACAGATATTCGCCCGACGCCGCCAGTGCGAAGATGCCGCCGATCAGCGCCAGCGGCACGTTCATCATCACCAGCACGGCCTGCCGTATATCGCCAAAGGTGACGTAAAGCAAAAACCCGATCAGCAGCAGCGCCACCGGCACCACCAGCATCAGGCGCTGTGCGGCGCGTTGCTGGTTTTCGAACTGGCCGCCCCAGGTGATGCTGTAGCCAGGCGGCAACTTGACCTGCCCGGCGACAGCAGCCTGCGCGTCGGCAACAAAGTTGACCAGGTCGCGGCCGGCAACGTTGCTCTGCACCACGGTAAAGCGCGCCGCGTTTTCGCGTTTTACCGCCACCGGTCCGGACGTGCGATGAAGCGTGGCGACCTGGTCGAGGCTGATTTCGCGACCGTCTGCCAGGGTCAGGCGGATTGCCTGCAGCGCATCGGGCGACTCGCGCAGGTCAGCGGGCCCGCGCAGCTGCAAGGGAATGCGCCGTCCTTCCTGCTGGATCACGCCGAGGACTTCGCCTTCGAGCTGGGTCCGCAGCAGCGCGGCAATGTCGTCGGCGCTGAGGCCAAAGCGCGCCGCGGCGTTACGATCGATTTCCGCCTGCAGATATTGAACCCCCTCGTTCTGCTGAGTGTAGACATCGGATGCGCCCGGCACTTTTTCGACCACGCTGAAAATCTCGCCGGCCAGCCGGTTGAGCGTGGCGAGATCGGGACCGAAAATCTTGATCGCAACGTCGCCGCGCGAGCCGGTCAACATTTCCGACACCCGCATGTCGATCGGCTGGGTGAAGTTGTAGGCGATCCCAGGGAAACCCTCGACCACGCTGCGGATCTCGCCGATCAGCCATTCCTTGTCGGAACGACGCCATTCGGCCCTCGGCTTCAGTACCAGGAAGGAATCGGTGTCGTTGAGGCTCATCGGATCGAGCCCCAATTCGTCAGCACCGACACGCGCCACGATGCGACGGATTTCCGGCACGTTTTTCAGCAGCGCCGCTTGCACCCGCAGATCCTGCGCGATCGATTCCTCCAGGCTGATCGACGGCAGCTTTTCCAGTTGCACCAGGATGTCGCCCTCGTCCATCACCGGCATGAAGGTCTTGCCGATCATGGGGTATACCGCAGCCGCAGCCAGCATCAGCACGCCGGCCGTGAGGTACACCAGTTTGGGGCGGGCCAGCGCACGATCGAGTAACGGCGTGTAGAGCGCCTGGGCACGGCGCAACAGCCAGGGATCTTCGTGCGTGTCCTGCTTCAGCAGCATCGAGGCCAACACCGGGATCACAGTGAACGCCAGCAGCAGGGATGCCGCCAGCGCAAACACAATGGTCAGCGCAACCGGGGTGAACAGTTTGCCTTCCAGGCCTTCCAGTGTCAGCAGCGGCAGGAACACGATGGCGATGATGGCGATGCCGGAAGTCACCGGACTGGCGACCTCCTGCGTTGCCCACAACACTCTTTGCAACGGCGTTTCATTGCTGTTCTTGGGATCATGCGCCAGATGCGCAACGATGTTTTCCACCACCACCACGGCCGCATCGACCAGCAGGCCAATCGCAATCGCCAACCCGCCCAGACTCATCAGATTGGCCGACAAGCCAAACTGACGCATCAGCACGAACGTGGCCAGCACCGACAGCGGCAAAATCAATGCCACCACAATCGCGGCACGCAAGTTGCCGAGGAACAGGATCAGCAGGATCACCACCAGCACCGCAGCTTCGAGCAGTGCTTTGCTGACGGTGCCGACCGCGCGGTCGACCAGCTGCGCACGGTCATAAAACGGCGAGATCGTCACCCCCTCGGGCAGGGTGGTCTGGATTTCGGCCAGCCGGGTCTTGACGTTCTTGATGAGCTCGCCCGCGTTGACGCCTTTCAGTCCGATCACCAGGCCCTGCACCGCCTCGCCCTCGCCGTTTTGCGTCACCGCGCCATAGCGGGTCATCGCGTCCATTTCGACCTCTGCCACATCACCGACGGTGATGGCCACGCCGGCCACATTCTTGACACCGATGCGGCGCAGATCCTCCAGCGAACCCACGCCACCATTGACGCGCACCACCCAGGTTTCCTCGCCTTCGTTGACGCGGCCGGCGCCGTCGTTGCGGGTATTGGTTTCCAGCGCCCGGCGCAATTCGTCAAGCGTCACGCCACGCGCGGCCAGCGCCGCTGCATCGGGGCGCACCGCAAAGGTGGCGACGCGGCCGCCCAGCGAATTAACGTCGGCCACGCCAGGGATGGCACGCAATTGCGGCCGCACCGTCCAGTCGAGCAGGGTGCGCTTCTCCGCGAGCGAAAGTGGCCCCTCGACGGTGAACATGAACAATTCGGACAGCGGCGTCGAAATCGGCGCCAGCCCGCCCGACACGTCATCCGGCAGGTCGCCCTTGACGTTGGCGAAGCGCTCCGTCACCTGCTGGCGCGCCCAGTAGATGTCGGTGCCCTCCTCGAAGTCGACGGTGATGTCGACCAGCGCATTCTTCGACAGGCTGCGCAGGATGGTCTGGTGCGGGATGCCAAGCAGCTCGGTTTCGACCAGCTGGGTGATGCGTGCTTCGACCTCTTTCGGGGTCATGCCGGGCGCCTTCAGGATCAGCTTGACCTGGGTGGTCGAGACATCGGGGAACGCGTCGATAGGAATCTGCTGGTACGCGTGCA
This sequence comes from uncultured Thiobacillus sp., assembly GCA_964350905.1. Classification (GTDB taxonomy): domain Bacteria; phylum Pseudomonadota; class Gammaproteobacteria; order Burkholderiales; family Thiobacillaceae; genus Thiobacillus. The sequence goes on from CAYGMS010000007.1 coordinate 7,466, forward strand.
CGCCCAGCCCGGCCAGTGTCAGCGCAAAAGCCAGCATCAGCCAGCGGCGCGCCAGCGCGAATTCGATCAGGGTATTGAGCATGGCTTATTCCTCCAGCCATTGCGCTTTGAGTGCGGCCACGCCCTTGACGGCAACACGGCTGCTGGCAGCGAGGCCGGTGATTTCAGCCTGACTGGCGTTCTGGCGAATCAGCTTGACCGCTGTCGGGATGAATCCCTGTTCGGCTTCGACGAACACATACGCCGCGCTCGACTGCCACACCAGCGCGGCGACGGGAACAATCAGGCTTTGCGCCGACTGTGCGCCAGTGATGGCCACCAGCACCGACTGGCCGGGGCGCAGCAATTTTTGCGGGTCGACGAGACTGGCACGGGCCAATACGCTTTGCGATGCATTGAGCTGCGGCAACAACGCAGTGATGCGTCCACTGGCGGGACCGCCCACGACGGTCACATCCTGTCCAGGCGCCACCTGGCGCGCCTGCGTCGAACTCAGCGGAATTTCCAGCGCGAGTTTCGACAAATCGGCCACTTTCACCAGCGCCATCCCGGCATCGACCCGCTGGCCCGGCTCGGCGGCACTTTCGGTCACCACCCCGGCGATCGGCGCGGTCAATGTAAGCGTGCTGCCCGACACCTTGCCCGCTCCCATCAACGACAACATGCTCTGCGCTGCCGTCAGGCTGGCACGCGCGGATTGCGCTTCGGATTGCGTGGCACGCAATCGCGACTCGGCAATCAGGCCTTCACTGAACAGTTTGGTGTCGCGCGCTGCATTGCCGGCCGCCAGCTGCGATCTCAGCTGCGCCTGCATCAATGCGTTCCGCGCATCGACCAGGCCGGGCATTGACAAGGTAATCAGCGGCGCACCGCGCTTGACCCTGTCGCCTGCCTGCACATGCAGCTGTGTGACCAGACCCTCGCCGGCCGCAGCAGCCACGCGCACGCTGGCAGGCGGCAGGGTGACCCGGGCCGAATAGGTCAGCGCCGGGCTGGCCGCTTGTGTGGTCGCGGCCTCGGTAACGATGCCGAGATTTTTCTTGTGCTGTTCGGTCAGCGGCAATACGTCAGCGGCAACAGCAGGGAGCGCGCCCAGCAGCGTCAATACAAGAATACGGGCAGACAAATAAACAGGGGTCATGCTTGATCTCCAAAAGCAAAAAACAGCAGGCAAACGCGTGCACATGCAACGCGCCGCAATGGACGATCAGGCGAAGGGCGGAGCCAGGGCGTGGGGCAGGGTGTGGTCCGGTAGCGCAAGGAATAGCGGCGGGGACGCAAACAAACCTGTGCCGGGGCGTGCTGTCGCCTGCACACACGGAAGAACCGACACCATGGCCCGAGCAACTTCCGTAGCGGGCATGTCGCGTCGCACCGGCATGGCTTGCGCCACACGCACCTCAGTGCCGCGCTCACCGGCTGCACTTGCATGGTAGATGACATCGCTATGTACATCTTCATAGGCATGCAAAACCCCTGTGCGATCAAGTTGCACCACGCCCGCATGGGCATGGATAAATGGCGTCATCACCTGCAAGGCGACAAACAACCAAAGCATCAGAAATCGGGGGATTCGGTTCGACACAATCGGGGCACGTGGGTTGAGTTGGAACAATACGTTACTCAGACTACAGATTCGGCGTTAAATCGGCCAACCGGCTGGACCGACAAATGCATTATGCCCATCAATACTTAAGCCCATCTTAAGTTCCACATGCAATCATGCCGCCAGCATCGATGGAGGACCTCATGCTTTTCTCGCCGCACTCACGTTTTCGCCCGGTTCACATGCTTGCCACACCATTTCCGCTCACGGCCTGGCTGGCCGGCTGGTTTCTACTCCTGCACACCGGGATACGCCTGGTATTGATGGGCCAGACCTGGCATGCCGCACAAATGACCGCCGCCTCGGCTGCCAAAGTGCTGGGTACCGGGCTGGTATTCGATCTCGTCACCCTGGGGTTGGCCCTGCCTGCCCTGATGCTGCTGGAAAGCGCGCTCGGTACGCGCAAGTCGGCCGGCCGCGCCCGTCGCGGACTGGTGTTGGCTGTTGCGGGCATCAGCCTGTTTGCCCTGGGTTTCGGGGTGATGGCGGAATGGTTTTTCTGGGACGAATTCGGCGTGCGCTTCAACTTCATCGCGGTGGATTATCTGGTCTACACCCATGAAGTCATCGGCAATATCCGCGAGAGTTTCCCGGTTGGCACCCTGCTCAGTACGCTGGCTGTCATCACGCTGGCGCTGGTGTGGCGCCAACGTGCCTGGTTGCTGGGCGCGGCTACGCCGCTGGTATCCCGCCGCAGCCGGGTCAGCCTGTGGCTGGCCAGCCTGATGATGGCAATCGGCCTGTCATCGGTATGGTCGATGGACGCACGCCGGGGTACCAACGAATATCAACTGGAACTCTCGGCCAACGGCCTGTACAGCCTGGGCTATGCATTCACCAACAACGAAATCGATTATTTCGATTTTTATGCCACGCAGCCGGGGGAAGTCTATGTGCCACTTGCTGAATTGCCGCGCATCGTCACCACCAGCGCGCCAAAAAATGTCGTCATCGTCACCATGGAAAGCCTGTCGTCGAGCTACATGGCGCACGGCGGCAACACCCGTAATATCACACCCGAGCTAGACCGCCTGGCGACACAGGGCCTGTTCCTCTCCAACCTGCGCGCCACCGGAAACCGTACGGTGCGTGGTCTGGAAGCCACCTCGCTGGCGATCCCTCCGCTTCCGGGACACTCGGTGATCTGGCGCGACAACAATCAGAACCTGGAAACGCTGGGCGCCGTGCTGGCCGAGCACGGCTATGTGAATCGCTTCATGTACGGCGGCTATGCGCGCTTCGACAACATGGCCACCTATTTCGGCGGCAACCATTATCAACCCCTCGACCGCGGCCAGTTCCCTGAACGGCACCGCACCTTCGGCAATATCTGGGGGGTGGCCGACGAACATCTGTATGACTATGCGCTGGAGCAGATGGACCGCGATGCCGCCAGCGGCAAACCCTTCCTGATGCAGCTGATGACCACCTCCAACCACACGCCATTCACCTTCCCGGATGGCCGTATCGACCTCAAACGCGGTCGCAACGGCGCGGTGAAATATTCCGACTATGCAGTCGGGCGCTTCATCGACATGGCGCGCAGCAAACCCTGGTTCAAGGA
>CAYGMS010000007.1:10735-22070 GCA_964350905.1 uncultured Thiobacillus sp.
CCCGACGCCGGGCGTGCCTTCATCGCCACCTATCAGAAGCTGGGCTACCTCACCCCGGATCGACTGGTGATTCTGAGTCCCGGCCGCAAGATCGAGAACTGGCAGTTGAACGCGCAGCAGGAAATTGTCGCGCCGGCAGGCAAGCCCGGCACGGAAGTGACCCGCGCGATTGCCGCGTACCAGGAAGCCGCCCACCGTTTGCGTGAAGGCCTTCTGAAACATCCGGTGTCATAAACCACCGCTGTTATAAAAGCTTAAGGTTGTGCTAAGCCTGCGCACATACAGTGGCCTCATCGTATCGTTATACGGAGGTCACCATGGCGCACTGCGCCGCACAGGCGGGTCTCGCGCCACAAACCCTGAATCAGGGTGCTGGCTGATATCCTCCGCTTGCTGGAGAGCAATGCAGCCGACACCGGATCCAGCCAGATCGGGCGCCGGGTGATGCGGGGCACCGGGTCACGCAGAAGCGGTGGAGCGTGCCGCCAACTGTGCCGCCTGTCACCAGCAAGCGGAACAAGACCGGTTCGACGAGCACGCGATCCGGATTCTGAAATAAACACGCAGGAATAAAACGACGCAATGCGCATACTGTTGGTGGAAGATGACCGCCTGCTGGGCGACGGCTTGCAGGCCGGCTTGAAGCAGGCCGGCTATGCGGTCGACTGGCTGCGCGATGGCGAAGCGGCCATGGCGGCGCTCTCGACCGAATCATTTGCCGCCGTGGTACTTGATCTGGGCCTGCCGAAACGTGACGGCCTGTCGGTGCTGCAATGGCTGCGCGGACGACATGACACCACGCCGGTGCTGATACTCACGGCACGCGACCAACCGGGTGACAAGGTGCGGGGACTCGACCTGGGCGCTGACGACTATGTGCTCAAGCCCTTCGATCTGGACGAGGTGGCAGCGCGCCTGCGCGCGCTGGTACGGCGTGCCCACGGCCGCCCGGAGCCGGTGCTCACGCTGGGCGACATCGAACTCAACCCGGCAGCGCGTACAGTGATGCGCGCCGGACAGGTTGTTGAACTGACCGCGCGTGAATTCGATCTGCTGCACCTGCTGCTGCAAAATACCGACCGCGTGCTGACACGACGCTCGCTGGAAGAACAGCTCTACACCTGGAACGACGCCGTCGACAGCAACGCGCTCGAGGTCCACGTCCACCATCTGCGGCGCAAGCTCGGCAACGAATCGATCCGTACCGTGCGGGGCGTCGGCTACATGGCCTCCACCGCACCCGCCAATCCATGAGCACAGACGCTTACTCACTGCGCAAACGACTGGTATGGCTGCTGACCAGTCTGGTGGCCCTGATCTGGCTGTTTTCAGCGCTGTTCGTCTACCAGCGCGCGCATCATGAAGCCGATGAACTGCTTGATAGCCAACTGGCCCAGGTGGGCGACACCTTGCATGCCATTGTGTCTGCCGGCGAGGTGGATCATCTGGTCAAGGAACTGCGTGCGCACGCGCATGATTCCCCGGTGCCGATTGCGTTTGAGATATGGCATACCGAGGACGGCAAAATACAGCGGCTGGTCAATTCATCCGGCCGTGCAAATTTTGAGGCCGTGAATGAATCAGGCTTTAGCGAACGCCTGCACCAGGGTTCAAGATGGCGTTTTTATAGTGCGCAGGACGAGGACGCGGAATACCGTGTGATAGTAGGTCAGCCCCATGCCGCACGGGAAAAGCTGGCGCGCGAGATTGGCTTGGCGCCGCTGTTGCCCGCCGCGCTGGCGTTACCGATGATGGCGCTGGCCATATGGTGGGTTGTGGGGCGCACCCTGCGGCCGGTCGATGCGGTGGCGGCGCAGGTTCGTGCACTGGATGCGCAGGCGCTGGCGCCCCTCGACGAAACCACGCCCCTGCCCAACGAGATTGCGCCGCTACGGGCGGCATTCAACGCCCTGATTCAGCGTGTCACCGTGGCTTTCGATAACGAGCGGCGCTTTACCGCCGACGCAGCACACGAACTGCGCACGCCATTGGCCGCACTCAAGATTCAGGCGCAGGTTGCTCTGCGCGCACAGACAGCTGACAGCCAGCAGCACGCGCTGATACAGGTAATCACCGGCGTCGACCGGATGACGCACCTGGTCGAACAACTGCTCACGCTGGCGCGCGTCGACCCGGCCCGCCAGGATGTCGCGCCCTCGCCCCTGAACCCGGCCGATATCATCGCTGCCGTGTGCGCCGAATTGTTGCCGCAGGCGCAGCAACAGCAGCAAACCCTGACGGTCGATTCGGCGGACGGCTGTTTGGTTGCCGTGACCGCCGCATGGCTGCAGATTGCCATACGCAATCTGGTGGATAACGCCGTGCGCTACGCGGGCGAAGGGGCACGGATCGAAGTACGACTCACACGCACCGAATCAGGCTGTTCCTTCACGGTCGCAGACGATGGGCCGGGGGTGGCGCCGGAACTGCGTTCCAAATTGAGCGCGCGATTTGTGCGGGGCGAAATTGAAGGGGATGGCTGCGGGCTGGGCTTGTCCATCGTTTCCCGTATCGCCGCACTATCACATGCTCAACTGGCGCTGGGAGACGGACTGCCACGCGCCGATGGCGGGGCTGGATTCGCTGCGTCCCTGACGTTCAGCAAGCCACCCGCAACAGCCTGAATTGAACCGACACGGCATCCAAACTGCCGCAGGTGCCCAACACCAACCGCTCTCGGGTTTTCCGTATTATTTCGCGTGCTGAATCTCGGTCACGGTAAGCGCACCGTTGATGTTTTCGACATGGAACTTCACTGCATCGCCTGCTTTAAGCGGATTCAAAAGCGTGGGGGAAACCACCCGGAACACCATGGTCATGCCTGGCATATCGAGGTTGGCAATGGGACCATGTTTGATCGTAATCTTGCCATTCGCGGCGTCGATTTTGCGCACCACGCCATCGGTCATCACGCTGGCCTGCGCCACGGACTGTGTTGCAGGTGCAGCATGGATCGTCGGGGCCATGGCCAGTGCAGCCACTAGCAGAATCAGGTTCTTCATATCGTCTCTCCTTGAGGTTCAATTAAAAGGATGGCATAGGTTCCAGGTATGCCGGCAAGCATTTAGTGGCCGGTATGGCCACTCGGTTTGCGTACGGTCACCTCCACGTCGTCCGGCGTGCCTTGGGGCGAAGCGGACTTCGGTGCGCGTATGGGTTCGGCCAGCTTCCCCGCATATTCATACGCCACCGAACCGGCCGGTTGCTTATACCAACCGGGGTCGGCGTAATCACCACGCTTCTGATCACGCCGTACTTTCATCATGGTGAACATACCGCCCATTTCCACCGAACCGTAGGGGCCTTGTCCGGTCATCATCGGCAGGGTGTTATCGGGCAGCGGCATTTCCATCTCGGCCATGTCGGCCATGCCGCGTTCACCCATCACCATGTAATCCGGTACCAGCTTGTTGATCTTGTTCATGATACCGCTGTGGTCGACACCGATCATGGTCGGGGTCGCATGGCCCATTGCGTTCATCGTATGGTGGCTTTTGTGGCAGTGGAATGCCCAGTCGCCTTCCTCGTCGGCGACAAATTCCACCTGACGCATCTGCCCCACCGCAATATCGGTGGTGACTTCCGGCCAGCGCGAGCCTCTGGGCGTGGGCCCGCCATCGGTGCCAGTCACCTCGAATTCCACGCCATGCAAATGAATCGGGTGGTTGGTCATGGTGAGATTGCCGACACGAATGCGCACCCGATCATTGAGTCGCACATTCAAGGAATCGACGCCCGGGAATGCCCGGCTGTTAAAGGTCCACAGATTGAAATCGAGCATGGTGTTGACCATCGGTGTGGCACTGCCGGGATCGATATCGTAAGCGTTCAGCAGAAAACAGAAATCGCGATCAACCGGCTCAATCAGCGGATGCTTGCCCCGGGGATGCGTTACCCAGAATCCCATCATGCCCATTGCCATCTGCGTCATCTCGTCGGCATGCGGGTGATACATGAAAGTGCCGGGCCGGCGTGCGACAAACTCGTAGACGAAAGTCTTGCCCGGCTTGATGGCGGGCTGATTGAGGCCGCCAACCCCGTCCATGCCATTCGGCAGACGCTGACCGTGCCAGTGGATGGTGGTGTGCTCGGGCAGGCGGTTGGTGACAAAAATCCGCACCCGATCGCCTTCCACCACTTCGATGGTCGGTCCGGGCGACTGCCCGTTATACCCCCACAGGTGGGCCTTCATCCCCGGGGCAATTTCGCGCACCACCGGCTCGGCGACCAGGTGAAATTCCTTCACCCCATCTTTCATCCGCCACGGCAGGGTCCAGCCGTTCAGCGTCACCACCGGATTGTAGGGGCGGCCATTCGGCGGCATCAGCGGCGGCTGGGTGTCGGGCGTGCCCATGCTGACAATTTCCGGCAGTCCTGCCAGCGCAGCCGGCGTCACCGTGGCTGCCGCGACGGCACCGGACAGCTTGAAAAAATCGCGTCGTGTAGTCATGTGAAATCCTTTCAATGTCCGCCCGCTGCGTCGGCAGGGGCGGAGGAAGCTGAGGCTGCGGCCATTTTTCCGGGCGTGCCGACCAGGGCCATCTGCAGATCGGCTTCAGCCAGCCAGTAGTCGCGCTGCGCCTCGATGGCGGCATTGACTGCGGATATCTGCGAACGGGCATCGGCCAGCAATTCGAACACGCCGATCAGCATGCCGTTGTAGCGCAACATGTTTTCGTCGGAGATGCGTTTCTTGAGCGGTACCACCTCGTCACGCAGATGCCGCGCGATGGCATACTGGCTTTGCTGCATGGCGTAAGCTTCGCGCACTTCCGAACGGGCATTCACCGCCGTTTCGCGGGCACGTTCAAGTGCTTGCCGATAACGCGACTCGGCTGCCACCACCCGGCTCTGCCCCCAGTCGAACAGGGGCAACTCGAAGCTGATTTCATAACCGCGTTGCAGCGGTGCTTCGTTCGAGCTGTTGTTCATCACGCCCAGTTCGAGCACATTGACCAGCCGCGTGCTGCGCGTGAGCCCCAGATTTTTCGCCAGCGCCTCGGTTTGCAGTTTCATCATCTGCAAGTCCAGCCGCGACGCCATCGCCTGCTGCTCCACATTGCTCAAAATCGGCAATGCCTGAGGAAGCGCGGGCAGTCGATCAGGCAGGTTCAATTGCTCGGCATGGTTCAACCCCATCAGACGAACCAGACGCTCGCGTGCCTGTATTTTTGCTCCTTCGGCGCGTGCCACGGCCAGCGCGGCATCGGCATAGAATGCATGCTCGCGCACCTGCTTCAGCTTGCTCCAGTTGCCCACCTGCGCCATGCGACGCGCCAGATCTGCACCCGCTTCGGCCGCGTCCATCGCCTGCTGCTGGTAGTGCGCAGACTGGTTGGCGGTCACCGCAATCACCCAGGCCTTGCGGGTATCCGCGGCCAGCCGCAGCACGTTCAAAACCAGTTCGCGTCGCGTCTGCTCAAACAAGCGCTGCTCGATCTCGATCCGCATCGGCATCGTCAACAGCCGCGCCAGGCTGAGATGCAGGCTACGTTCCCATTCCACCTCACTCCCCCGAGTCAGTCGCCCAATGGAAAATCCCGGGTTGGGCAGGCGTTGGGCCAATACCAGATCGGCCTCGGCAATCCCCAGGGTATTAAATGCGGCCTGCAAACCCGGGTTGTTGAGCAAGGCAATCTGCACTGCAGCATCTGCCGACAGCGGCTGCGCCAGCAAGGCATCGACTCGCACCTGGGTCTGCGCACGGGTGGCGTCATCACGTGACCAGACCACCTCTTTCTGGATCTGCGTCCGGGTGGCGGATTGAATCGTGTCGAACCCGCCGTCTGGTGAAAAGCTGGCGCAACCGCCCAGCAACGCTGCGGACATCACCGCGAGCACGAGCGTGCGCGGCATCAATGGATAGGGTTTCATCTTGATCCCCTCACTGTCCGTGGTGGCCATGGTGGCCCTGAGTGCTGGCGTCCGTATTGCCATTGTCTTGCTGCGCTTCGCGCAAATAGGTCATCCAGCCACCTATCTCGCCGACACGGTCATTGGAGGCCCGCCAATCCTGCAGCGGTTCATCGCGCCAGCTCTGGTAATGCTTGAACGGGGGAGCACTCAACGGAGCGGATGGCATGGCTTCGGCAGCCTGTGCAACAGGCATCCATAGCGTCCCTCCCCAGATGCCCAGCAGGCATGCATGGGCAAACGGCGCCATACGGCGTAATACAGTGTTCAACATGGTAAACCTCGCAAACTTCGCAGCAATTTGCCGCGATCAGAATCAGTCAGCGCGCCGAGCTGGCGCGGATTCATGCGAGGGAAGGTCGGGGTGGCCGCTCGGGGCCGTCTGGAATGAAACCGCTAAACGATGCGGCAAGTTGTGAGGTAAAACGATCCGCTTCCGGAATCAATGCTGGCGTCGCGATGGCCGGGACCGGTAGAACCGAAGCCAGCGCACACACCGCGCAGTGCGTGCAGTTGTGTTGCGCGGCGGGTGCCTCCTGCTGCTTCTGCCCGTGACACGCTGCCATCACTTCATCAACGGCCGCCATGCGTTCCAGCGCAGCCGGATGAACAGACGCGCAGCCCAGCATGCCTGCAGACGCAAACGTCTGCAGTGGCAGAATCAGCATCAACAACATCAGCAGGAATCGGTTAAATGGGCGTCGCACAAAGGCAGTGTAATCAAAAAACAAGGGCTACCCAAATGACACGGGCAGGTGCGCTCAGGTTCCCCGGCCAACCCGCAGCGTATTACGAACGGCGCTTGCGCGGCTCGTAATGCACCACGGCACGCATGATTTCCGAGTAAGGAAATTGGCTGCTATCACCGAAGCGTTCGTTGGCCAGCAACATCGTGGCGGCAATATTGGCCGTGGCATCCCCTTCCCCGTCCAGCGCCAGCGCCAGCCCCCGAACGCCCCCGCACTGTGCGCGGATTTCCTTGCCAAACGGCCAGGGGACACCGGAGTTGGTTTTCAATGCGAACTGTGCGTTCTCATGCAGCGCGTCATAAAACGTCAGGCAGTATTCACGCACCGCAGTATCGCCGCAGGCAATGACCTCGCGCTCGGCCAGGTTGATCTTGCGTGAACGGTCGCACACGACACAACGCGACAGCAAGGCCCGTTCGAATGGACAGCTATTTTCAATGTAGGTCTGCCTGGCGAGCTTGTAGGCAGTTTCGTTGTATTCAGCCATGAGACGTCACCCTATCGTTTGATTCGGCGACGATTTACCAATCGTCTCCGGTCAGCCGGGTATCCAGTTCACGTTCGGCCAGGAGCGTGTCCTGTGCGGTTATTTCATCCTCGGCAAAAATCATTTTGTACTTGTCACCGGTCTTGGGGTCGAGCGTTTTGCGCAATTCATTCGTATGTGCCTTGGCTTCCTTGAAGGACGCCCATTCGCCCTGCTTTTCCAGCACCTTGAACATTCCCATACGAAAAACGTAGTAAGGCATGACGACTCCCTAGTTCAGCTTGCCGTGGCACTGCTTGTATTTCTTCCCCGATCCACACGGACAGGGATCGTTGCGACCAACTTTGGGGTATCCCCCGGCTGACGAGACAGCAGCTTCAGCCTCGGCAAAATCCTGCGCCTCGTTATATTCAGTATGCTGGTATTGCACGTTCGACGGTTCGCTGTGCAAGTCAATTGCCGCCACATCTTCTGGCTGACGCACCTGCACCGTGGTGGTGATCTGGGTGACTTCGGTCTTGATCGCCGTCAGCATGGCGGAGAACAGTTCAAACGCTTCACGCTTGTATTCCTGCTTGGGCTGCTTCTGCGCATAACCACGCAGATGGATACCCTGGCGTAAATGATCGAGCGCCGACAGATGCTCGCGCCAGTGCGTGTCCATGCTTTGCAGCATGACCGAGCGTTCGAACTGGCGCATGCCCTCGGCACCAACCAGTGCTTCCTTGTCCCGATACAGCTCATCGGCCGCTTCCAGGATTTTCTTGCGCAGGCCATCCTCGTTCAGCGTTTTTTCCTCGTCCAGCCATTGCTGCAGGGGCAGATCAATCGAGAATTGTGCGGCCAGCGCCTTTTCCAGACCGGCCACATCCCACTGCTCGTCCATGCTGCCCGGTGCGATGTACTGATTGAACGTGTCGTTCATCACGTCGTCGCGCATCGCACGGATGGTCTCGCCAATATCGTCGCTGGCCAGCAGTTCGTTGCGCTGCTCGTAAATCACCTTGCGCTGGTCGTTCGAGACGTCGTCGTATTCGAGCAATTGCTTGCGGATATCGAAGTTGCGCTGTTCGACCTTGCGCTGTGCATTCTCGATCGCGCGTGTCACCCACGGATGTTCGATCGCCTCGCCCTCGGGCATCTTCAGCCGGTCCATGATCGCAGCCACGCGGTCGGAAGCAAAAATGCGCAGCAGCGGATCTTCCAGCGACAGGAAGAAGCGGCTGGAACCCGGATCGCCCTGACGGCCGGAGCGGCCGCGCAACTGGTTGTCGACCCGCCGCGACTCGTGACGCTCGGTGCCGATGATATGCAAGCCACCTGCCGCCAGCACGGCATCATGGCGCAACTGCCAGGGCGCCTTGATCGCATCGCGCTGGCTGACTTTTTCGCCATCGGACAGCGTTTCATCGTGGGCGATGGCGTCCAGCTCTTTCTGGATGCTGCCACCCAGCACGATGTCCGTGCCACGGCCGGCCATGTTGGTGGCAATCGTGATCCCGCCCGGCATACCGGCTTGCGCAATCACCTCGGCTTCGCGCTCATGCTGCTTGGCGTTCAGCACGTTGTGCGGCAGCCCGGCTTTTTTCAACTCGGCCGACAACAGCTCGTTGGCTTCGATCGACGTGGTGCCCACCAGCACGGGCTGGCCGGCGGCATGGCGCTCGCGGATGTCGTTGATCACCGCCTGATCGCGCTCGCCTCCGGTGCGATACACCTGATCGTGCTCGTCCTTGCGGATCATCGGGCGGTGCGTTGGGATGACCACGGTTTCCAGCCCGTAGATGCTCTGAAATTCGAATGCTTCGGTATCGGCCGTGCCGGTCATGCCGGACAGCTTTTGATACATGCGGAAATAATTCTGGAAGGTAATTGAGGCGAGCGTCTGGTTTTCCTTCTGGATCGCCACGCCTTCCTTGGCTTCCACCGCCTGGTGCAGGCCCTCCGACCAGCGGCGCCCGCTCATCAGGCGGCCGGTAAATTCATCAACGATGACTACTTCGTTGTTCTGCACCACGTAATGCTGATCGCGAAAGTACAGGGCAAAGGCACGCAGCGCCGCATAGACATGATGCATCAGCATGATGTTGGAAGCGTCGTACAAACTGCCGCCCGGTTGCAGCAGTCCCATTTCGGTGAGGATTCCCTCGACTTTTTCGTGTCCGGATTCGGACAGCAGCACCTGACGCGATTTTTCATCGACCGAGTAATCGCCCTCGGATTCCTCGTCCTTCTGTCGCGTCAGCCGGGCCGGCACTTCGTTCATTTGCAGGTACAGCGCAGTATTCTCTTCCGACTGGCCGGAAATGATCAGCGGAGTACGTGCTTCGTCGATCAGGATCGAGTCGACTTCATCGATGATGCTGTAAGCCAGCGGACGCTGCACCTTCTCGCTCATCTGGTAGACCATGTTGTCGCGCAGATAATCGAAGCCGTATTCGTTGTTGGTGCCGTAGGTGATGTCGGCGGCATACGCTGCCTGCTTGGCATCATGCGACATCTGCGACAGGTTCACCCCGGTGGTCAGACCGAGAAAACCATACAAGCGGCCCATCCATTCCGCGTCGCGACTGGCCAGGTAATCATTGACCGTCACCACATGCACGCCTTTGCCGGTCAGCGCATTCAGATATGCAGGCAGGGTCGACATCAGCGTCTTGCCTTCACCGGTACGCATCTCGGCGATCTTGCCATCGTGCAGTACCATGCCGCCCACCATCTGTACATCAAAGTGGCGCATGCCGAGCACCCGCTTGGAGGCTTCGCGCACCACCGCAAATGCTTCGGGCAACAGCTTGTCGAGTGACTCGCCATTTTCCAGTCGCGATTTGAATTCGGCGGTCTTGGCAGCCACTTCGGCATCGGTCAATGCCTCCAGTGCCGGCTCAAGCGCGTTGATCGCTTTGACCTTTTGCAGGTATTGTTTGACCAGTCGATCATTACGACTGCCGAAGACTTTTTTGAAAAGGGATTGCAGCATGAGGAATCCGAAATGCCCGCAGGACGCGGTAAACCCGTGAATTTTAACATAGCGCAGCGGTCTTCCCGTCCAGCGCAGCGGTCTTCCCGTGACCCTGTCGTGACACGCTCATGAGCGCCTCCAGCCTGTCCGACCTGCTCGCCAGCCAGTTACCGCAAGGTCTAGCCGCGCACGCCAAGGCCCTGCTCGGCACCCAGAGCATGCTGGACCGCGCCCTGCCCGCCGCCCTGGCCGGGCATGTACGCGTGATGCAACTGGAAAATGGGGCCCTAAGCCTGGCCTGCGGCAGTGGTGCCGTCGCCAGCCGTCTGCGCAACCAGACCGATGCGCTGATGGCCAGCCTGGGCAAACACGGGGTTGCGGTGACGAGCGTGCGTGTCAGCGTCAATCCGGAATTGCTGGCACGCTATGTCCACCCGGTCGAAAAAGCCGGATTGCCCGCCGCCGCACTGGAAGGACTGGCGCACCTGAACGCCGACATCGAGGACGGCCCGCTGAAAGAGGCCTTGAGCCGCCTGCTGCGCCACCATGCACCCAAACGCCATGAATAGCCTCGTCAGGTCATCCGTCGGACAAGGCTGGTCAGAACGCCGGATCAAGCGGGCCTGACGCGCCGTGCCTCGGCAGGTCACACGCATTTTCCTGTTGAGCCACATGCGGGCCTATACCAGCCTGCTGGGACACATTCTCGGCTCGCATCCGGAAATCGACGGCTATTACGAGATGCATCGGTCTTATGTATTCGGCGCTGACCTGGAAAGGCAGATGCGGGCGTACACGGAACGGGAAAGCCTGAAACCGGGCAACCGCTACTTCTTCGACAAGCTGCTGCACAACGACTACACGCTGAACCTGACGCTGCCCGAACTCGGCGACGCGAAGATCCTGCTTGCGCTGCGGCAACCGGAACCGACCCTGAAAAGCATCCTCGGCCTGTTTGTGAAAAAGAATGCCGATGACCTGTATGCCGATCCGGCCGGGGCCACGACCTACTATGTCGAGCGCCTGCACGTGCTCGCCGCGTTCGCCCGCCAACACCCGCAGCGCTATGTCTATTTCGACGCAGAACGGGTCTGCACCGATACCCGCTGCCTGCTGGACGATCTCGGGCGCTGGCTACAGTTGGCATCACCGCTGACGGAGGACTACCGGCTGTTTTCGCAGACCGGCGTGGCCGGCACAGGCGACTCCTCGCCCGCCATCGCC
>CAYGMS010000008.1:0-21935 GCA_964350905.1 uncultured Thiobacillus sp.
CAGGGAGGTGACCTTGAGATGCAACGCGGCCTTGGCCAGCAGGTGCGCGCTGACCGGCGCGGTGATGAAGAGGAACAGCGTGACCAGCACTTCGTGCAGGCTGATCCCTTCGTCACGCACGCTGAAATAAAGTGCGGACGCGATCAGCAGGCAGCCTACCCCCAGGGTGGTGGCTTTGGTGGGGCCGTGCAGGCGTGTGTAAAAATCGCGCAGGCGGGCAAGACCCAGCGAGCCGATAAAGGTGAAAATCGCGCCGGTCAGGATCAGGAGGGAAAGCAGGATGTCGATCATGATGTCGCGCTCATTCGATGATGTCGCCGCGCAGCAGGTATTTGCATAGCGCCACCGTGCCGACGAACCCCATCATGGCAATCAGCAATGCCGCTTCGAAGTAGATGGCGTTGCCCAGATGAATGCCGAGCAGCACCAGCAGGGCGAGTGTGTTCACGTAGAGCGTGTCGAGCGCGAGGATACGGTCGGGCGCATCCGGGCCTATGATCAGGCGCCAGAAGCTCAGCAGAAAAGCCAGGCTGACCAGCGCATACGCGATTGGAATGACGGTCATCAACATCAGTCGATCCCCTCTTCAAAGATTTTTTTCAGCGGCATTTCGTAGCGCTGCTTGATTTCGGCGACCAGCGCATCGGCATCGTCAGTGTCCAGCGTGTGCACGATCAGCGTGCGTTTGTCTTCGGAGAGCAGAGCGGACACCGTGCCGGGCGTCAGCGAAATGGTGTTGGCCAGCAGGCTGATGGCGAGATCGGTCTTGAGTGCGACCGGCACATGCACAAACGCGGGGCGCAGGTGCGCCGGGCCGCGCAGGATCAGATACGCAACCTGAAAGCTGCCGCGCACGATGTCGTAGAGGAATATCACCAGGTAGTGCAGCAGGGTCAGCGGATGCCGGATGCGGATCGTTTCCGGCCAGAAGCCCGCGGTGGCGAAGGGAATCAGCCAGCCGAGCAATGCGCCCAATACGATGTGGCCGGCAGACAGCTGGTTGACCAGCAGCAGCCACAGGATGGCGAGGGTGATGGTCAGCAGGGGATGAGGCAGCAGGCGTTTCATGGCGCGGCACCCAGCACGGCTTCGATGTAGTGCTGCGGTGCGTGCAGTTGTGCAGCGGTGGCCGTGGCATAGCTGGAAACCGGGCCGGCCCAGACGGTCAGGCCGATGATCAGCAGCAGCAGGCCGACGACAGGCGTCAGCGTGGCAGCGGTTGGTGGCATGGGTGAATCCGGTTCGTGTTCGGCATGAGCGTTTGTGATCGAATGGGTACGATAGAACAGCAGGCTGCCGCTGCGTGCCAGTGCGACCATGCCAACGAGGCCGCTGGCGAGCACCACACTCCATACCCAAATCATCAGCGGCGATCCGATTGCGGCTTTCAGCAGCATGAATTTGCCAAGGAAACCGGCCAGCGGCGGCAGCCCGGTGGTGGCCATGGCGACGACGAAAAACAGGCCGCCCAATACCCGCGCCCCCAGCATCGCCGGACCGGATTCAAAGCGGTCGGCAAGCGGGCCGCGCGCACGGCTGATTGCATCGGCCAGCAGGAACAGTGCGGCGGCGCCGAAGGTGGTATGCGGCAGGTAATACAGGCCGGCCGCAACCGAATCGATCGTGCCGAGGCCAAAGGCCAGCAGCAGGGTGCCGACCGAGGCCACCACCAGATACGCGGCCTGCTGCTTGAGCGAGGTGCTGGCCAGTACGCCGAGTGTGCCCAGCACCAGGGTGGCGAGCGCCAGCGGCGCCAGCCAGGCGTCGAGCAGGTTGGCCACCGGCCCTGCCGCATCACCGAACATCAGGCTATACACACGCAGGATGCTGTAGGCACCGACCTTGGTCATGATGGCAAACAAGGCCGCCACCGGCGCGCTGGTGTGCGCGTAGGCGGCGGGCAGCCACAGGTAGAGCGGCAACAGCGCCGCTTTCAGCGCGAACACGGCAAACAGCAGCAGGCCGGCGGATTGCACCAGCGCCAGGTTTTCAGACGGAGTCTGAGCGAGCTTGACCGCCAGGTCGGCCATGTTGAGCGTGCCGGTCACGCCGTACAGGGTGCCGACGGCGAACAGGAACAAGGTCGATCCGACCAGGTTGATGACGACGAAATGCAGCCCCGCCTTGACCCGGTTACGGCCGCCGCCATGCAGCAACAGCCCGTAGGACGCGAGCAGCAGGATCTCGAAAAACACGAACAGGTTGAACAGGTCGCCGGTCAGGAACGCACCATTGAGACCGAATAATTGCAACTGGAACAGCACATGGAAATGGCGGCCCTCGGTATCAGTACCCCTGACTGCGTAGAGCAGGGCGAACACGGCCAGCAGCGAGGTGGTCAGCAGCATCCACGCCGCCAGCCGGTCGACTACCAGCACGATGCCATACGGCGCCACCCAGTTGCCGAGCGCGTAGACCAGATGCGTGCCGTCGCCGGCGGTCTGGAGCAGCGTGATGGCCAGGGGGACCAGCGCCAGTGTGGCGAGCAGGCTGATGCCGCGTTGCAGTGACAGCGAACGATTGCGCAGCAGAAGTAAAACAATCCCGCCCAGCAGCGGCAACACGACCGGCAGGACCGGCAGATGAATGAAACCGGTCATCGGTGCCTGTCCTCGTCGTGGTGCATGCCATCGACGTCGTCGTTACCCAGTTCGGAACGCGCTTTCAGCGCCAGCACGATGACAAAGGCCGTCATGCCGAAGCTGATGACGATGGCGGTGAGCACCAGCGCCTGCGGCAGCGGGTCTGAATAGCCTGCCGCGGCATCGCTGATCACCGGCGGCACGCCGATGGCCAGCCGGCCCATGACGAACAGGAACAGGTTGACGGCGTAGGACATCAGAGTGAGCCCCAGCACCACCGGGAAGGTCGTGCCGCGCAGGGCGAGAAACACGCCACCTGCGGTGAGCACGCCGATGACCAGTGAAATCAGGGCCTCCATTTAATGGGAACTCCTGGTTTTTGGCGGGGTGTGATGCAGACCGCCGAGATTGGTCAGGATCATTAGCGTGGCGCCAACGACGACGAGGAACACGCCGAGGTCGAATGCCATCGCCGATGCCAGTTCGAAATCGCCGACCACAGGCCAGTGCAGATGACCGTAGGTCGAGGTGAGGAAGGGCGCACCAAACCACCAGCTGGCCAGCCCGGTGCCTGCGGCGAGTGCGAGACCCCAGGCAATCAGCGGATGGCTGTCGGACGGCATGCGCTGGTGGGTCCAGTGCGTGCCGTTGGCAAGGTATTGCACGATCAGCGCCACTGACGCGATCAATCCGGCGATGAAACCGCCGCCCGGCTGGTTGTGGCCGCGCAGCAGGATGAACGCCGCGACCAGCAGTGCCAGCGGCAGCAGAATCTGCGTCAGCGTGGCCATGATGGTCGGGTGGCTGTCGGCATCCCACAGCCGTCCGGAACCATCCTGGGCCGGGGCGGCAAGATGCAGGTTCTGCAGCATCGCCACGATGCCCAGCCCGGCCAATGCCAGCACGGTGATCTCGCCCAGCGTGTCATAGCCGCGGAAGTCGACCAGGATGACGTTCACCACGTTGCTGCCACCGCCCCCCGGCACGCTGTTTGCGAGGAAGTAGCCGGCAATGGTGTCGTAAGGCCGGGTGAGCACGGCCCAGGCCAGTGCGGCCGTACCCGCACCCGCTGTTAGCGCGATGACGCCGTCGCGCCAGACGCGCCCCAGGCTTTTTTCCGTTGCGCCGTGCTGGGGCAGGAAATACAGCGCCAGCAACAACAAAACAATGGTGACGATCTCGACGGACAGCTGTGTGAGCGCAAGATCGGGCGCGGAAAATTTCACGAAGGTGAGCGCTACCACCAGACCCACCACGCCGATGGTGATGAGCGCGATGAAACGCTGCTTGTGCAGCCAGACGGTGGCGAGTGTGGCGATGATCAAGGCGCTGGCGGCGAGCAGGCTGACGGCGTCGAGCGGCAGTCCGCTGCGGCTGCCGGTCAGCGGGGTGTCGTTCGCCAGCCATGGCGAGACGCCCAGCACTATTGCCGCAATCAGCGTAAGGAATACCTGGCGCTGCAGCGAGCCGGTATCGATCAGACGGGTGATGCCACGCGCCAGCACGATCAGGCCATTCAGCAGCGCGTTGTAGACAATGCGCGCATCGAGCTGACCCAGGTTGCGTTCGTGCCAGGCAAACAGGGGACAGCGCAGTGCGTAAATCAGCGCACCGCCGCTCAGTGCAATCAGGCTCATGATCAGGGCCGGGTTGATGCCATGCCACAGTGCCAGGTGATATTCGGGCAGCGTGGTTTGCAGCGTGCCTTGTGCGGCCACCGCGAGCAGCGGTGCGACCGTAAGCGCGGGCGCGATGCCGACCACCAGGCACAGCACCACCAGGATTTCCACCGGCACCTTCATCCAGCGCGGCGGCTCATGCGGTGTGCGCGGCAGATCCACCGGCTCGCCATTGAAAAACACGTCGTGAATGAAGCGGATCGAGTAAGCCACCCCCAGCGCGCCGGCCAGCGTCGCCAGCGCGGGGAACAGCCAGCCGCCGATGTAGCTGCCGGAAATGTGCATCGCCTCGGCGAAAAACATTTCCTTCGACAGAAAGCCGTTCATCAGCGGTACCCCGGCCATCGCCGCGGCGGCCACCATCGCCAGCGTCGCGGTATAGGGCATGAACTTCCACAAACCATGCAGGCGCCGCAAATCGCGTGTACCGGTTTCGTGATCGATGATGCCGGCGGCCATGAACAGCGAAGCCTTGAAGATGGCGTGGTTCATGATGTGGAACACGCCTGCGACAGCCGCAAGCGGCGTCGACAGCCCGAACAGCAGCGTGATGAGACCGAGGTGGCTGAGTGTCGAGTAGGCGAGTAGCCCCTTCAGGTCGTGCTTGAACAGCGCAACGTAGGCGCCAAGCAGCAGCGTGGCCAGCCCCGCGCCGGAGACCAGCCAGAACCACTCCGGCGTGCCGGACAGCGCCGGGAACAGGCGAGCCAGCAGAAATACGCCGGCCTTCACCATGGTCGCCGAATGCAGGTAGGCCGACACCGGCGTGGGCGCTGCCATCGCGTGCGGCAGCCAGAAATGGAAGGGAAACTGTGCCGACTTGGTGAACACGCCGAGCAGCACCAGTACCAGTGTCGGCACATACAGCGGATGCGCGCGGATATGGTCGCCCGAGGCGAGCACATCGGACAGTTCGTAACTGCCGACAATGTGGCCGAGCAGCAGAAAGCCGCCGAGCATCGCGAAACCGCCCAGGCCGGTCACTGCCAACGCCATGCGCGCACCCTGCCGCGCCTCCTCGCGGTGTTGCCAGTAGCTGATCAGCAGAAAGGACGACAGGCTGGTCAGTTCCCAGAAGACCAGCAGCTGGATCAGGTTTTCCGACAGCACGATGCCGAGCATCGAGCCCATGAACAGCATCAGGTAGCTGTAGAAGCGCCCCATGCTGTCGCGCTCGGATAGGTAGTAGCGCGCGTACAGCACGATCAAGAGACCGATGCCGAGAATCAGTCCGGCAAACAGCATGGCGAGGCCGTCGAGGCGGAAGGCAAGATTCAGGCCCAGCGCCGGTATCCAGTCGTATTGCTGGATCAGGGTGGTGCCGGCAAACGGCAGGCCGAACGACGGCGCCAGCAACAGTATCGACACCAGCGTGACCGCGCCTGCCGCCCAGGCGGAATGCGAGCGCCCGAAGCGGGATGCCAGGGCAACCAGCGCCGCTCCGAAAAAAGGTGTTAAAACAGCGAAAAAAAGCGTCATTGAACGGAAATAAGTGATCAGGCACGAACTGAGTGCCGATCGTGGCCGGGAGACGCGCCATTCTAACGTGAATGACGCAGTGAAGGCGCTGCAAGGGGGGCACAGTGGCCTGTGCGAAAATGCGTCTTCCACGTTCGCGCCAGCCGGCTGTTGTGATCCTGCTGGCGCGATTCCCGTTGTGACTGCCTGCGTCGACTGACCCTATGGATGAGGGGCGGGCAATGTGTTGTTATGTAAAGTGATGTCGATGAATTTCCCTGCCTGTCCCAATTATTCCCTGTCGCGCGTCAAGCTGTGCGTGCTGAGCGGTCTCACCGTCGCACTGGCGCTGGTGCCGGAGGCGATTGCCTTCGCATTCGTCGCGCAGGTACATCCGCTGGTGGGT
The DNA here is from genome assembly GCA_964350905.1 of uncultured Thiobacillus sp. Taxonomy (GTDB): domain Bacteria; phylum Pseudomonadota; class Gammaproteobacteria; order Burkholderiales; family Thiobacillaceae; genus Thiobacillus. The sequence continues at coordinate 6,126 of CAYGMS010000008.1, forward strand.
TTGTATGCCGCTTTCATCATGGGCCTCATTACGGCCGCCTTCGGCGGTCGTCCCGGCATGATCTCGGGCGCGACCGGGGCGCTGGCGGTGGTGATGGTGGCACTGGTGGTTGCCCACGGCGTCGAATACCTGTTTGCCACGGTGGTGCTGATGGGGCTGCTGCAGATCATTTTCGGCTTGTTCAAGCTGGGCAAATTCATCCGCATGGTGCCGTTCCCGGTGATGATCGGGTTCGTCAATGGCCTGGCCATCGTGATTTTCCTGGCGCAGATGGGCCATTTCAAGCTGCCGGATGCCGCGGGCAATCCCACGTGGATGACGGGTAGGCCACTGGCCACCATGCTCGGGCTGATTGCGCTGACGATGGCGATCATTTATCTGCTGCCACGCCTGACCAAGATCGTTCCATCGGCGCTGGCTGGCATCGTGGTGGTATCGGCGCTGGTGATTTTTTCCGGCATCGACACCAAGACCGTCGGTGACATGGCTTCCATCAAGGGTGGGTTGCCGCAGTTTCATCTGCCGCTGGTGCCGTTCACCTGGGAAACGCTGCAGATCATCTTTCCCTACAGCCTGATTCTGGCGGCGATCGGCCTGATCGAATCGCTGCTGACACTGAACCTGATCGACGAAATGACCAACACCCGCGGGCAACCGAATCGCGAATGCGTGGCGCAGGGGTCGGCCAACGTGGTGACCGGCTTCTTCGGTGGCATGGGCGGCTGCGCGATGATCGGCCAGAGCATGATCAACGTGAACAACGGGGCGACGCAGCGTCTGTCCGGCATTGCGGCAGCACTGTTCCTGTTGTCGTTCATCCTGTTTCTGTCGAGCTGGATCGAACTGATCCCGATTGCCGCCCTGGTCGGCCTGATGTTCGTGGTGTCGCAAAAAACCTTTGCCTGGGGCAGCTTCAACGCCTTGCGTCGGGTGCCGCGCAGTGATGCACTGGTGGTGGTGGCGGTGACCGTGATCACGGTGTTCACCGATCTGGCCATTGCGGTTATCACCGGCGTGATCATCTCGGCACTGGTATTTGCCTGGCAGCATGCCAAGCACATCCAGGTCCGGGTCGGCGTCGAGAGCCACGGCTGGAAGGTCTATGAACTCGAAGGCACGCTGTTTTTTGCTTCCGCGGCAGACTTTTTGTCCCACTTCACGCCGGCTGAAGACAGCGATGAAGTGGTGATCGATTTTGCCCGCGCCAAGGTGATGGACCACTCTGCCGTGGAAGCGATCGACAGCCTCGCCGAGCGTTATCGAAAAGCGGGCAAGCGCCTGCATCTGCGCCACTTGACCCCCGACTGCCTGGAACTGCTGACCAAGGCCAAGGACATGGTGGAAATTGATGTGCGCAGCGACCCGCACTATCACATCGCCGACAACAAGCTGGGCTGATCTGGCAAAGTGCGGCGGGAGCGCTTGCAGGGCGTGTCGCCACGCGTCATGCCCATGGCGTTGATGTGGGAATCAAGTTTCTTCGGTGGCTGTCGATATACTCTAATTGCCTGAAAACTAAAATAATTAGAGCGCTGTGCAATTGTCCTTTTCTTCACTGCCGTCCCTGCTTCCCCGCTGGCTGATTGCCGGCTTCGGTTTTCTGTTCCTGCTCGTCGTCCTGGTGGTGGGGTCCAGTATTTACTATCTGGACAGTTTGAGAAATGAACTGGGGAGTGTGGTCAATATCCAGATGCAGCGCATCGGCCAAGCGCACGAACTGCGCATGGCGATTCGTGAGCGGATGCTGAGCCTGGACCGGATTTTTCTCGAACACGATCCCTTTGTGCAGGACGAGTTGTACCAGCAGTTCCAAAATCTGGGCGGGCGCGTGATAGCGCTGCGACGCGAACTCGAGCCCAAGGCTGGAGACCCGGCTGAACAACGCATTTTGTCGGCATTCAGAAGTGAAATTCTTGGTACGGCAGACAAAACTGATGCCGTTGTGGCGCTTTACCTGGATGGACGGATGGAAGAAGGGCGCAGTTTGCTCCTGCGTGAGGCCATCCCTTCACAGGCTAAAGTAACCGATGCCAGCGATACCTTGCAGGCGTTCTATCGTGATCAAGGCCAGAAGACCGTTGCGCATGCGCGCCAGGTTTACGAGTCGGCTTTCCAGATTGTGATTGTTCTGGGAGTTGGCGCGATTCTGCTGACCTTGCTGACCGCCATGCTGGTGATCCGCCGTATTCTGAAAGATCGTCAGTCGCTGCTCGCCGAGATCGATGTGCGTCGTGACACCGAAGCGGAATTGCTTGTGCTCAGCGGCGACCTGGAAGAAATCGTGGCGTCACGGACAGCGTGTCTGCAGGAAACCACCGATTTGCTCAAGGAAGCACAGCGCATCGGCCAGATGGGGCACTGGGAGTGGGATGTTCTGGAAGACAGCATCAAGTGGTCGGATGAGGTCTATCGCCTGTTTGGGTTGAACCAGAAGGCCACTGTCACGACTTATGATGATTTCCTGCAGACAGTTCATCCGGACGATCGCAGTAACGTGACCACGGCCATGGAAAAGGCTCTGATCCAGGGGTTCTATCGGGCCAGCCATCGCATTCTCTGGGCAGATGGCAGTATTCGCACCATTGAGGGGATGGGGCGTGTGAGCTATGGCAAGAGCGACCAGCCCTTGCGCATGGTCGGCACCTTGCAGGACATCACCGAAGAACAGCGCCTGCAGCAGCAGTTATGGGATCTGGCCCATCACGATAGCCTGACAGGCCTGCCTAATCGCGGCTTGCTGATTGATCGCCTGCAACAGGCGATTGCCAACGCCCATCGCCAGGGCGGTTCGCTGGCGGTGGCGCTATTCGATCTGGATCGGTTCAAATTGGCGAACGACAGCCTGGGGCACGCTGCCGGGGATCGCTTGCTGGTGGAGGTGGCCAACCGTTTGCGCGGTGCAGTCCGGCAAAGCGATATCGTGGCTCGATTTGCCGGAGACGAATTTGTCGCGGTATTTCCAGCGGTGGGCGCGCCCGAGGAAGCGGCTGCACTGCTGGAAAAAATACTCGCCAGTTTCGATAGTCCGTGTCAGTTGCATGGTACCGAGTGGTTGATATCTGCGAGTATAGGCGTGGCGTTTTATCCGCGTGACGCGCAGGATACCCAGGGCCTGCTGCAAGCGGCCGACGAGGCGATGTATGCGGTCAAACAGGCGGGCCGCAACGGTTACCGCACCTATCAGGCGAGCCTCACCCTGCAGTAAATCGAATGACGGGTTTTCCCTGTGTCTGCATCGGCTACCTGGCGATGCGTTTGCGCTATCGGTATGGAACCGGCGCAGGTCAGCAGGTTTGTGGCGACTCGGTCGTAATGACCTGCTGCCCGCCCGGCGGGTTGGTCAGAAACGGGTGGCGGACGAGGATGCTCTGCTGGTCTGGCTGACAATCAGCACATCGCTGTTGGAATATGACAGTACGTGTTTGGTGACGCTGCCGAGCAGCAGTTCTTCCATCACCGACTGGCCGTGCTTGCCCATGACGATCAGATCGGCATCCATCGTTTGCTCGTGTTCCAGAATGCGCAGCGTGGCGGCACCATGCACGAACTGGCGCGTCAACTGCCGGACCGGCACGTTCAGTGTGCCAATGAAGGCATCCATCGCCACCTGCGCCGCGCTGCGTGCCTGAATCCGGTATTCATGAATCTGGTCGTCATTCATGCCGGCGAACCGGAAGGTACTTTCCAGTTCCACCTCGAATGCATGCAGCAGCACGAAGTCGGCATCGGGCAGCCAGGCATGTGCGGTATTGATGGCGGCGGCACAATGAGCGGAAAAGTCGACTGGCGCGAGAATGCGCTGATAGGGTGACTGCGGGCGCTGCTTGACCGCAAGCAATGGACGGCGGGTTTTACTCAGCACCCGCTCGGTGGTGGACCCGAGCAGCAGTTCGACCATGAAATGCGTTCCACGCGCACCCATCACCAGCAGATCAATCTGACGCGTTTCAACGAGGCCGGCCAGCGCAGTGAGCGCGGTTCCCTGCAGCAGCTCGGTATTGATGGTGCGGCCATGGTTCGTCGCCAGATTGGATGCCAGTTCGTTCAGTTTTTTGTCCGCCTGGCTGAGCAGTTGTGCTTCCAGCGCGGCCGCATCACCCGGGAGCATGCGGCGCAGGGTGTCGAGTGCCGACCGGCTGACAACATGTGCGAGCGTAAGACTGGCCTCGGGATGGGCCTGGGCAAGCAGCGCGGCACGTTCCAGCGCATGACGGGCAGGTGCTGAAAAGTCAGTGGCGGCAAGTAGCGTTCGTGTCTGGGTCATGGCGACTCCCTTGCAGAAGGTTCAGGTGGGTAGCATAAGGCATCAAGACGCATCGTCGAGGTGCGTCGGAATTCTCAATCCGACCAGGCTCACGCGGCCGGCAGCGACGGTGCGCACTACCAGCTCCAGCTTGCCCAGCCGGACACGATCGCCCACCACCGGTTGGCCATGCAGCTTCAAGGCAATGAATTCTTCAAGCGTAAGTCCAGTCATGGCCTCCGGCAAAGGCAGGTCATACTGTGCTGCCACTGCGTCTACCCGCGCATCCGCATGCAGCACAAAGTCGCCATAGAACTGACGCTTCTCCAGATAGGCCGGCGCGGCAGGGGCAACCAGCAGATCGCTCAGGGCGACACTGTCTGCAGTCTGCGCGAGCACATACAGCATGTCGCCGGCAACCAGCTTGCCCGCGGCTTCCGGTGCCAATGCCTCGTTTTCCCGCATGACCGCCACCGGCCGTGCTGCGGCGGGCAAGTGCAACGCATTCGCATCCTGCCCCACGAGAGGAACGCGCGGGGTCAGCCGATAGCCGAACAAGGCGTGTTTGCCCACCGGATTTGCCGCCAGGTCGTGGCGTTCTGCAGGTTCGGGCGCCGGTGGCACCTGAAGTTTCAGATGGCGGGCCAGTGGGGAGATGGTCCAGCCCTGCATGGTCAGCGAGATCAGCACCACGAAAACGGCGACATCGAGGATCAGAGCGGCTTCGGGGATCCCCGCGAGGAGCGGAAACAGGGCCAGGATGATGGGCACCGCGCCACGCAGCCCGACCCATGAAATGAATACCTGTTCGCGCCACGGAAAAGGGAAAGGCAGCAGGCATAGCCCGACCGCGACGGGGCGGGCCACGAACATCAGCACCAGCGCGATGCTCAGGGCTGCCGGTGCGTGTCGAACGAGATCGCTTGGCGTGGCGAGCAGGCCCAGCATCAGGAACATGCTGATCTGCGCCAGCCACGCCAGGCCGTTGTGTACCTGCAGGATGTTGGTCGATTCACGCGGATTGCGGTTGGCGACCATGACACCGCACAGGTAAATGGCCAGGAACCCGCTGCCGCCCAGCACGGTGGTGAGGCTGTAGAGCAAAAGACCCCCTGCGAGGATCAGCATGGGGTACATGCCGCGCTCGAGCGGCAGGCGGTTGGCCAGCCACACCAGCAGCCACCCGCCGCCCAGGCCTGCGGCCAGACCGAGGCCCATCTGCTGGACCAGCAGCGTCAGGGTTTCCCAGCCCGGAACGCGCTGGCCGGCGAGGATGAGTTCGATGAAAGCGATGGTAAGCAATGCCGCCATCGGATCGTTGCTGCCGGATTCAATTTCCAGCGTGGCGGACACCCGTTCTTTCAGCTTCAACCCTTTAGCATGCAGCAGGGCGAATACCGCCGCCGCATCGGTGGAACCAACCACAGCGCCTACCAGCAGACCTTCCAGCCAGCCGAAGCCGAGTATCCAGGCAGCGAACAGCCCGGTGATCACGCAGGTGATGACAACGCCGAAGGTGGCGAGCACGGCAGCCGGGCGCAGGCTGGAGCGGAAGCTTTCGGCGCGGGTATTGAGCCCGCCGTCGAGCAGGATGATGGCGAGCGCGACACTGCCGACCGTATAGGCGATGCCGCTGTCGTTGAATACGATACCCCCGGGACCGTCTTTGCCGGCCAGCATGCCGACCGCCAGAAACACCAGCAACAGCGGCATGCCGATTCGGTACGAGAGCGCGCTGGCGAGGATGGCCAGCAACAGCAACACGGCACCGGCAAGGACGAACTGGTTGATAAGGTCCATGATGAAGTTCGCGTTAAGTTGCGTAGGGCACTGGGGGTCACCCCAACTATCGCATGATGGCGGTCAGGCGTCATGATACCCTTTGCGCATGTCGCTCAGCCCGCTCATGATCACCATGGCGATGACGACCGCCTGACCCTGTGCAATCAGGAAGCCAACGGCGACGCGACCGTGCAGCGCGTCGGGTTCGCGCGTGTCGGACAGCAGCTTGACGATGATGATGGTGCTAAAAAAATCAGTATCACCGCGACATACAGCGCCTCGTGCCTGCCCTTGCCGAGCGTCAGGAAGTCGAGACGTTGTCGTGTGCTTTCTGGCAGGGCCCAGGTAGCATCATCGCCAGCCTGTCGAACCAATTCAGGGTGTGTCTGTGTGCACCCACAGCAATGGAGCCAAGTTTTCAACCGTCATGCATGACCCGTTCACAATCTGGCTTTCACTTCTTGCCTGTTTGGCCGTCATCGGGTTTGCCGGTTGGCGTTTGTCTCGCTATGGTGACATCCTGGCCGAAAAAACCGGTCTGTCTGCTTCGTGGATCGGTTTGATCCTGCTTGCCACGGCCACCTCTTTGCCGGAACTGGTGACGGGCGTGTCAGCCGTGACGGCGGCGATGGCACCGGATATTGCGGCTGGAGATGTACTGGGCAGCTCGGTATTCAATCTGCTGATCCTGGTCTTGCTGGATGCGTTCTATCGCCGTGAATCGCTCTATACCCGCGCCGCGCAGGGCCATATCCTGTCTGCCGCGCTCGGTGCATTGCTGATAGGCATCAGCGGTTTCAGCCTGTTGCTGGAGAGGTCCGGGTTCAGCCCTTCGCTGGGACATGTCGGTTTTTATAGCCCGCTGATCGTGCTCGTCTACGTGGCGGCCATGCGCGCGGTGTTCCAGTATGAGAAGCGCACCCTGTCTGAATTTACCGAGGCCGCCGTGGCACGCTATCCCGATATCACGCTGCACGATGCCTGGAGAGGGTATCTGCTGGCCGCAGCGGCGATTGTCGCGGCAGGGTCATGGTTGCCCTTTGTTGCCAAGGATCTGGCTGAAATAATGGGCTGGCAGCAGAGTTTTGTTGGCACGTTGCTGGTGGCCGCCATTACCTCCGCACCGGAAGCAGCAGTGACACTTTCTGCCCTGCGTATAGGTGCCGTGGATATGGCCATTGCCAACCTGCTGGGCAGCAACCTGTTCAATATCGCCGTCCTGGCGGTGGACGATCTGTTCTATGCGCCGGGACCGTTGCTCGCGGCGATCAGCCCCAGTCATGCCGTCACTGCGCTGACTGCCGTGATGATGAGTGCGCTGGTCATCGTGGGGCTGATTTACCGGCCGCAGGGACGTGATGTGGCGGGCCTGTCCTGGATCAGCATCGGCTTGTTCCTGCTCTATCTGCTCAACACCTGGGTCCTGTTTCAGAATGGATACTAAGCCCGCCACCTGGCATGCCCTGACGGCCGATGCGGCAGCGAAACTGCTGGATGTCGACCCGGCCCAGGGTCTGTCTGCGTCCGAGGCCGCCACCCGGCTCGGACGGTTTGGTGAAAACCGCCTGGTTGAGGCTGCGCCACGCCCGCTATGGCTGAAATTTTTTGATCAGTTCAAGAACTTTCTGGTCATCGTGCTGTTGCTTGCCGCCACGCTGGCATGGGTCATCGGCGACCTGAAAGATGCGGTGGTCATCCTCATCGTCGTCATATTCAATGCGGCGCTGGGTTTTTACCAGGAGCATCGGGCCGAACGAACGCTGGCGGCCTTGAAAGGCATGCTGGCCGCCGCCGCACGGGTGCGGCGTAACGGTCAGGTGATTGAAGTGGGGACGGCTGAGCTGATTCCCGGCGACATCGTGCTGCTGGAAGCGGGCGATCGTGTTCCGGCGGATGGCCGCTTGTGGGCGGCGCACGCACTGGAAGTCAATGAAGCGGCTTTGACCGGTGAATCGCATGCGGTGGCCAAATCGACGGCGGCTCTGGATGGAGGTGATCTGCCATTGGGGGACCGCATCAACCTGCTCTACATGAATACGGTTGTGACGCATGGCCGCGCTGAAATGATCGTGATTGAAACCGGCATGTCGACCGAAATGGGCAAGCTGGCCGGCATGATTGCCACGACGCCGGAATCCGAAACGCCGCTGCAAAAGCAGCTCGACACTCTGGGTAAAAAACTGGCCGCCATCGCCGGGGTCGTGGTCACACTGATATTTGTGCTCGATTTTGCGCGAGGCCAACCCTGGACAGAAGCCGCCATGACGGCAGTGGCACTGGCTGTGGCGGCCATACCGGAGGGTCTGCCCGCGGTGGTGACGGTCACGCTTGCCATCGGCATGTGGCGCATGGCAAAAAACCGCGCGATCCTGAAAAAGCTTTCCGCCGTGGAAACCTTGGGATCGACCACCGTGATCTGTTCCGACAAGACCGGCACGCTGACGCTGAACCAGATGACGGCACGCGCCGGCTGGTTCGCGGGAAAACGATTTACCGTGAGTGGCGAGGGCTATCAATCGCAGGGCGTGATCAAGTTCGATGCTGCGGAACCGGAACTGCGTAATTTTCTGTTACCCATGGCGCTGTGCACCGATTCACGTGTGAGCGACGGCAAGCTGGTCGGTGATCCGACTGAAGGTGCGCTGTGGGCGCTGGCACAAAAGGCTGGCGTGAATCCGGAATACGAGTTGGACGAGCAGCCGCGCATCGCTGAAATTCCCTTCGATTCCGCACATAAATTCATGGCGACGTTCCACCATGCCGGCGATGTGGTGGAGATGTTTATCAAGGGTGCGCCCGATGTGCTGCTTGCGTGCTCGGACAACTGGTTGGGTGACGCGACCGTGAATCCGCTGGACAGCGGGAGTCGTCAGGCCATCGTAGATGAGAACGAGCATCTGGCGACACAGGCGCTGCGCGTGCTGGCGGTGGCGCGACGCATCATCCCGGTGCGCGATTTCGACCCTGCCGGCGATCTCATGGTCTGGGCGAATGGCTGGACCTTTCTGGGGCTGGCCGGCCTGATGGACCCGCCGCGTCCCGAGGCCAGGCAGGCCATCGTCCTCTGCAAGCGGGCGGGTATTCAGGTCAAGATGATCACGGGTGACCACAAACTTACCGCTGCCGCCATCGGCCGCGAGCTCGGGCTGACCGGCGAGGTGGTCAGCGGGGCGGAACTCGATGCCATGGACGAGGCGGAACTGGCGCGGCGTATCGATGCCATCAGCGTCTTTGCACGCGTGTCGCCTGCACACAAGGTCAAGATCGTCAAGGCGCTGCGTGCTGACGGTCACGTTACCGCGATGACGGGTGATGGCGTCAATGACGCGCCCGCACTGAAAGCCGCCGACATCGGTGTGGCCATGGGGATCACCGGCACAGCCGTGACCAGGGAGGCGGCCACCATGGTGCTGACCGACGATAACTTTGCGACCATCGTTCTGGCTGTTGAGGAAGGCCGCGTGGTGTACGACAACATTGTCAAATTTGTGCGGTTTCAGCTGTCAACCAACATCGGCGCAGTGCTCACTGTGCTGGCGGCCACGCTGTTGGGCATGCCTACGCCTTTCACCGCGATTCAGCTGTTGTGGATCAATATCATCATGGATGGCCCTCCTGCGATGACACTGGGCGTCGAGCCTGCCCGCCCCGGCATCATGAATGACAAGCCACGTCGTCAGACAGCGCAAATCCTCACCTGGAACCGGTTGGCGTGTCTGCTGCTGTATGGCGTGACCATGATGGTTGGCACGCTGGTGATGTTCCAGACCGGGCTTGCCGAGCATGGGCAAGCGTATGGGTTGACGCTGGCCTTCACGACTTTTGTGTTGTTCCAGTTTTTCAATGTATTCAATGCACGGGCTGAGTATGGCAGTGCCTTTAACGTCAATTTTTTCAAGAACATCAATTTGTGGCTGGCGTTGGCAGGCGTGCTCGCCTTGCAGGGGGTGGTTGTGTATTGGCCACCCGCCCAGTCGATTTTCGGCACGACGGCCTTGCAGGGCGACGACTGGTTGTTGGCTGCGCTGGTGGCGTCGAGTGTGCTGGTTTTGGATGAGACGCGCAAAATCCTGGCTCGCATCTGGCGTCATGCTGTGCTTAAGTAAGAGCACAATCCAGCCTTGAGCAGGGGCCAAGCTTTGGCGTCGTGGAAACTATTTTTGTGCAAAATCAGTTTGTTATAATGGGCCGATGACCTCACCAACCAAAAAAACGCCTGCCGCAATGCAAGCCACCCCCGCTGTTTCTTCTGCGTCATGGATGGCGCCGTCTGCGGTGGTATTCGGTGAAACCCTGGTTGATCAGTTTCACGATCGCGAAGTGCTGGGAGGCGCGCCGTTCAACGTGGCGTGTCATCTCGCGGCACTGGGCTCGCATCCCGTTCTGGTTACACGTGCCGGCAAGGATGCGCTGGGCGAACACCTGATGCAGGTGATGACCGAGCGCGGCATGGATATGCGCGGTGTGCAGAGCGACCCGTCGCGCCCTACCGGGCGGGTTGTGGTGACCGAGCATGCCAAGGGCCATGTGTTCGATATTCTTCCAGACCAGGCCTACGATCATATTCACGCCAGCATGGCGCGCATGGCGGCGATGTCCGCCCGTCCGGCCCTGGTTTATTTCGGTACGCTGGCGCAGCGTGGGGAGTCGCGACGGGCATTGCGCGAGTTGCTGGAAGCGGTGGATACACGCGCCTTTCTCGACGTCAATCTGCGCGACCCGTGGGTCGATCCCGATGTTCTTGAGTGGTCGCTGCAGCAGGCGACGGTGGTGAAAATGAATGATGACGAACTGGTGCGCGTCAGTGCCATGTTTTCGTTGGCAGGAGCCTCGTCTGAGGCGTGTGCTGCCGCGCTCATTTCCACGTTTGATTTGCAGCGCATTGTGGTGACCCGCGGGGCGGATGGTGCCTGGACGCTGGATCGCGCTGGCCGGCTGGAAGACGTGACAGGACAGCCGCTGCCGAATATCGTGGATGCCGTGGGCGCAGGCGATGGCTTCGCTGCTGTCTTCATGCTGGGGATGCTGCATCAGTGGCCGGTTGCCAGCCGCCTGGCGCGCGCCGATACGTTTGCCCGTGCCATATGTGGAATCCGGGGGGCGGTGCCTGCCACCCAGGATTTTTATGCACCGTTCATCCGTGACTGGAAGCTCGAACAGGAGGCAATGCATGCGTGATCTGTATGTTCTGATGTTGAGCACGCACGGCCTGATGCGCGGGCACGAACTGGAACTGGGACACGACGCCGATACGGGTGGACAAACCTTATATGTGATCGAACTGGCACGTGCGCTGGGACGGAACGCACGGGTCGAGCAGGTGGATGTGCTGACGCGCCTGGTGGATGATCCTGACGTGTCGCCAGACTACGCAGCAACAAGCGAGGTGCTGGGCGACAAGGCCCGGCTGGTCCGGCTGCCGTTTGGCCCCAAGCGCTATGTGCGCAAGGAAAGCCTGTGGAAGCATCTTGACCAGATGGTTGACCGCACAATCAGCTATCTGCGGCAACAGCCGCGCTTGCCGGATGTCATCCACAGCCACTATGCCGACGCAGGGTATGTCGGCGTGCAGTTGTCGCAACTCCTGGGTATTCCGCTGGTGCATACCGGCCATTCGCTTGGACGTTGCAAGCGTCAACGTCTGCTCGATCATGGCCGCAAGGCGCAGGCGATAGACCGCCAGTTCAATTTCAATCGCCGCATTGCGGCAGAAGAGGCGGTACTGGCGCATGCGTCGCTGGTTGTCACCAGCACCCCTCAGGAAAGCAGTGAACAATACGGGCTGTACGAGAACCACCAGCCCGCGCGCATGGTGGTGATTCCGCCCGGAACCGATACGTCGCGCTTCGCCCCACCAGGGAAGGCGGCGATTCCCGCACACGTTCCGCCATTGGTCGACCGGTTTTTTTTGCAGCCAAAAAAGCCGCTGATTCTCACGATTTGCCGCCCCGAAGTCCGCAAGAATCTGCGCCGCCTGGTGGAGGCCTACGGCGAATCTCCCGAGCTGCGCGAGCGCGCCAATCTCGCCATCGTGGCGGGCCATCGTGACGATATCCGTACCATGGATGAGGCACAGGCACACGTGCTGACCGATCTGCTGCTGGATGTGGATCGTTACGATCTATGGGGCAGCGTGGCGCTACCCAAGCAGCATCAATCCGATGATATTCCTGCGCTATACCGGCTGGCGGCAAAGCGGCGCGGTGTGTTCGTCAATCCGGCGCTGACCGAGCCCTTTGGCCTCACTCTGATCGAAGCGGCTGCAAGCGGTTTGCCGGTGGTGGCAACGCACGACGGCGGCCCGCGCGACATCCTTGGGCATTGTGAAAATGGCGTGCTGATCGATCCACTGGATAGCACAGCCATTGCCCGCGGCTTGCTGGAGGTGCTGTCGGATGCACGTGCCTGGCAGCGCTACGCGCGTCGTGGCATCAGTGGCGTGACCAACCACTACACCTGGGATGCGCACGTCGAAAAATATCTGAAGGCGGTCGATAGCGTGGTGCACCGTTCCCGCAAGCAGGTGCGGCGCGCGCGCGTTGAGCAACGCCCGGAGCTCAACCCCATGCCGTATGTGCAGCGCCTGCTGGTGAGTGATATCGACAATACCCTGATCGGCGACCGTGACGGGCTGACCGCACTGACTCAATTGTTGCGCGAACGACCGCGCAGTTTCGGATTCGGGGTGGCGACCGGCCGTCATCTGCCGAGTGCGCTTAAAGTGTTGCAGCAGGAGCGGGTGCCGCTCCCCGACGTGTTGATCACCGCTGTTGGCACCGAGATTCACTATGGACCCGATGTGCGCCCGGATATGGGCTGGATGCGCCATATCCAGCACTTGTGGCGGCGCGAAGCCCTGGTGGCCCTGTTGGCGGACATACCGGGTTTGACCCTGCAGTCCGATGACCAGCAAAGCCCGCTCAAGCTGAGCTTCAACGTCGATCCGCAAGCGGTGCCCAGCCTGCGTGAGCTGGAAATGCGTTTGCGGCAGGCGCGCCTGCACGCCAACCTGATCTATTCTCACGATGCCTTTCTCGACGTGCTGCCAATCCGCGCGTCCAAGGGGCAGGCCATACGCTATCTGGCATACAAATGGGGAGTGCCGTTGCACGACTTTCTGGTGGCGGGGGATTCGGGCAATGATCTGGAAATGCTGATAGGCGATACCCGTGCGGTAGTGGTGTCCAACCACAGCGCCGAACTGGAAAAACTGCGTGGCCATGAGCAGGTGTATTTTGCTGGCACCCCCTGTGCGTCAGGTGTTCTTGAGGGAATGACCCATTACGGATTCACCTGGAAGCGTGCAGCGGCTCCGCAGCTGGAAACAGTCTGAGCAGGGAACAAGCCGTTTCGCAATGACCTGTTTGCTAGCGGGTCCACCCGATCAACCCCCCTATAACCTAAACGGAAGGAGTGCGTTCTGGATTCCCTGAATACCCTCTTGCAACCATTCGGTGACTGGCGAAGTGTGGCTGTCACGGTGTCCCATGTGCTGATTATCCTGGCCCTGTCGTGGCTGGCCTTGCGGCTGTCGCGCAAGGGGCTGGGCCGGCTGCACCAGCACATGCAGCAGGATCAGGGCGACCTGGAGCGGGCCAAACGGCTGAAAACGCTGGAGCAGGTGTTTCGCTACATCGTCACCGTGCTCATCACCCTGATCGCGATCATGCTGGTGTTGAGCGAGGTGGGCATATCAATCGCACCGATGCTTGCTGCCGCCGGGGTACTGGGCATAGCCCTCGGGTTTGGCGCACAGAGTCTGGTGAAAGACTATTTCACGGGCTTGTTCCTGCTGCTGGAAAACCAGGTGCGGCAGGGCGATGTGGTCGAGGTCGCAGGCAAAGGCGGGCTGGTCGAAGAAATGACGCTGCGCTACATCCGCTTGCGCGACTACGAAGGCAGTGTGCATTACATTCCCAATGGCACCATCGACACGGTGACCAATCGCAGCCGCAGTTTTGCTTATGCGGTGATCAATGTCGACGTGGCGTATCGCGAGGACGTCGACGATGTCTACGCCGTGATGCGTCAGGTGGCAGTTGAATTGCGCGCCGATGCGGAATTCGCTGACAAGATCGAGGAAGACCTGGACATCGCGGGAGTCGATCAATGGGGCGATTCTGCCGTGGTGATCCGTTGCCGTTTCAAGGTCAAGCCGCTGGAGCAGTGGGGTGTGCGGCGGGCGTATTTATATCGCCTGAAAAAAGCATTTGATGCAGCCGGGATTGAAATTCCCTATCCCCATCTCACCGTATACGCCGGCCAGCCCAAGCACGGTCAGGCTGCGCCCTTGCCGCTGGCGTTGCAGCCTCAGGACAGCTAGCCGGCGGGAGGGGCGCGCAAAGTCCGCGCGTGGGCTCAGAGCTCGGACAGCGGCTTCTGTGCATCCTGAATATTGACCGCACCCATATGCTCGATCACGGCCGCGAGATCCTGGTTGAGGCGAGCGAGGGTTGCGTCGGGCAACTGGTCCAGCGCATGAGTCAGAATACCGGTCAGTGGCTGGGGTGCCAGAGCCAGGGCCTTCTCTCCTGTAGCGGTAAGGTATAGGCGGACGACACGCTGGTCGGTCGTGTTGCGCTCGCGACGAACCAGGCCGACCTTTTCAATCTTGTCGAGCAGGTTGCTGGCGGTGGAGGTGTGGATGGACAAGGCTTTAGCCAGTTCGGATACCTTCATGCCGGGCTGCTGGCGCAGCGTGGCCATGGCCCAGATCTGGGCACCGCTGACGCCACAGGCTTTTTCAACCACCTGAAAATATTGGCGCACCGCACCAAAAATCACACGGAACTGTCTCAGGGCTTCGCCTGCAGCGGGAGAGTGAGTATTTACGTCAATATCTCCGGATGGGGCGGTCGTCGTCATGGCGTGCTGTCGCAATCCGTCTCCATTACCTGCATCCAAAGCGTCCGTACATCAGCGCGCACATTTTCCATGGCGGCGGCAGGCAGGCGTGCAAACTCTGCGCCTTGAAGTTTGAGGGCATGCTGCTGGCGACGCAGTTCACGATAGGCATTGGCGGCAGCCTGCGCAATGTCGGGCGGGATCAGCCCTGATTGACCCGCGCGGGCGAGCAGCGCGATGTTGCCGGCATTGTCGGCCAGTTCGGGATGGCCGTGACTGTCACGCAGCACCAGATACTGCACGCAGAATTCAACGTCAACGATGCCGCCGCTGTCGTGCTTGAGGTCAAACAGGTCGGTGTGATTGATGTGACCGGCGTGCATTTTCTCGCGCATGGCCAGCACTTCCTTACGCAGGGTGTCAGCGTCGCGTGGCGTGCATAGCACCTCACGGCGCAAGGCCTCGAAGGTTTCGCCTATCGCCGCATCGCCGCACACAAAGCGTGCACGCGTCAGCGCCTGATGCTCCCAGACCCAGGCGTGATTCAGCTGGTAATCGCGGAAGGCCTCGGTCGAACTCACCAGCAATCCCGACGCGCCATCCGGACGCAGCCGCAGATCGGTTTCATACAGAACGCCGACCGAGGTCAGGGTGCCGAGCCAGGTGTTGAGGCGCTGCGCCAGCCGCGCGTAGGTGGCTTGTGCCTGCGCGTCGTCATCGTCGTACAGAAACACGATGTCGAGGTCGGAGGCGTAACCGAGTTCCTTGCCGCCCAGTTTTCCGTAGCCGATGATCGCAAAGCGTGGAATGTCGCGGTGACGCGTTTTCAGCCCGGCCCAGCAACGATCGAGGGTTTCGGCGAGCAGCAGGTCGGCCAGGTGTGACAGGTGGTCGGACAGTTCTTCAACCGTGAAATGACCGGCCACATCCTGTGCCAGCAG
>CAYGMS010000009.1:0-21014 GCA_964350905.1 uncultured Thiobacillus sp.
TACTCGGGGCGGGCGTCGCGTAGCTGGATATAGGCGATTTCGTGGTCCAGCAGCGCATTTTCGCCGCCAGACTCGGCGTCCTGCGCGCAGTGCAGGGTCATGCCGAGGATGCGGCGGTCGGGCGTGTTGTAGTAGCCGTCGGTATGCCAGTTGATCGGCTTGTGGGTGTAGGGGATGAACTCGCCCCGCTCGCGGGCCGCGTCGTCCGCCGGGGTGATGCTGGAAAGCCCGTCCTCGTCGGCCAGATAGTTGCCCTCCAGCCGGCTGAGGCCAAGTTGCCGGGCAAGCTGGTGGGGCAGGGATTTGTCGGCAGCAGGCAGATGTGGCGCACTGTAGATGGCCATGTTGGCACGAGCGCAGCGGGACTTCAGCGCGCCGAACTCGTCCGGCGTCAGTTGTCGTGGGTTGGCCAGCGGGACGATAAGCTCGTCGATACTGCGCGGATAAGCCGCGAGCCTGGCATCCCGCCAGACGCAGTAATCCGTCTCGTTGGCAAGGTCGAAAGGCGAATTCGCCACACCGTGCCTTACTCGGGGGGCAGCATGTCGGGCGAGCCGAAGCCGCGCTTGACCGGCGCGTCGGACAACAAGCCCATAAAGCTCTTGCGAACCGTGCCCATCATCTCGGGCATCTCGATGTCCATGATCTGGTCCATGATCCAGGTCTTGTCATCGTCACCCATTTCTTCGCGGATTTGCAGGCTCAGAAAACGCAGCGCCGGAAAGCTGGCTTTCTCGTCGTCGGGGAACTCAAATTCTGCGTAATCGTTGAAACGACGATTCAGGAAATCGATGAACTCGGCCTTGTAGTTGCGTGTGGCATCGGTGCCGACCATTTCGATGATATTTTCCTGCATCACTTCACCGAGGCGGTTGGAAACGGCCTGCAGCACCGTGATGCGGCGTTCCGGCGACAGCGTGACATAGGCCATGCGATCGCAGTAATGCGCCAGAAAGGCCACAAATTCGGCAATCAGCTTGAAGCCGCGGGCCGGGGTGATGATGTCGTAGTTTTCCCGGCCGAGGTTGTCCACGGCCTTGTCGGCGACACGCCAGGTGGTTGAGGCAACTGCCGAGGCGATTTCATCGGCGGTTCGTTCACCATCTTTCTTGAACCAGATGGTGCGGACTTTGACGGGTTTGACCATGAGTTTTTCCTTTATTCAACCGTGCTTATTCACCCGTGGCGACGGGGCGGGTGGGATCGCTGATCCACTCGCTCCACGAGCCGGGATACAGCCGTGAACCGGGGAGGCCCGCAATTTCCATTGCCAGAATGTTATGACAGGCAGTGACGCCGGAGCCGCACATGTGGAGCACTTGCCAGGCCGGTTTGCCTTTGAGCAATGCCTGATAGTTTTCACGCAGCGCTTCGGGTGGCAGAAAGGTGCCGTCCATGTCGAGGTTTTCATCGAACGGCCAGTTGATCGCGTTGGGCACGTGCCCGGCCACCGGGTCGAGTGGCTCGAACTCGCCAGAAAAACGGCGGTCCGGGCGTGCGTCGAGGATGAGTTGCTCGCCGGTTCGGGAAGCGTGCATGATTTCATCCGCGCCCACGATCTGGGTGGGTTCGGGCAAACAGGCGCAGGCCGCCTTGTGCGGCGTTGGCAGATCGGCATCGACCGGACGTTTTTCGCGCAGCCACTTTGGGTAGCCGCCATCGAGCAGGGCCACACCGGGGTGACCGAGCCAGCGCATCATCCACCACAGCCGCACGGCCATGGCGCCATAACTGTCGTCATACACCACCACTTGCTTGTTGACGCCAATTCCCCAAGCACAGAGTTTTTCTGTCAGTACGCGCGGGTCGGGCAGCGGATGTCGCCCCGTGGTATCGGTAGTCGGGGCGGAAAGATCCTCGTCCAGGTGAACATAGCGGGCCCCGGGGATGTGGGCCTTCAAATAAGACTGCCGGCCGGCTTCGGTGTCGGTGAGGGTGAAGCGGCAATCCAGGATGATCCAGTTCGGGTCATCCAGATGTGCGGCCAGGTCTTCAGTGGTAACAAGCGTATTGGAAAACATGAATGGAACCGGGAGAGGTCAATTGCAAGTAAGAAGCGGGCAGGGTGGCGAGTGCCACACTGCCCGCTCGGCGGGGGTGCGCTGCTTGAATCAGTAGCCGCCTTTGCCGAAAGGTTTGGGCAGACCGGCAACCCGGCAACCCTGGCGGGCAGGCATGTTGGGGAACAACTCATACAGCGTTTTTTTCCAGTCAACGCCATCGTGCAGGTCGGTCAGTTCGGCGACCATGTTGCGGAAATTGGGGGTCTGGCCGTCTTCCTTGTACTTGTCGCGCAGATAATTGACGACTTGCCAGTGCGCGTCGGTCAGCTTGATGCCTTCGGCCTCTGCGATAACCGGGACGATTTCATCGCTGAAATTGGCTTCCAGCAGAAAGTTTTCTTCGCCAGTTTCCAGTTCTTCGCCGTTCAACATGTACCCCATGATTGCTACTCCTTTCAGGTTTGGTTTTTTAAAGAATCACCGGTGCGACCGGTGCAATGGATTTGTGCGGGATAAAAATCCCGCAGCCTAACAAACGGTTGCGCCCCAGACCTTCGTCTTGAATTTGCAGGGACTTGTGCGGTGGCACATCGTGCAACATCAAGCTAAAGCCGGTGAGCGGGCCAGACGCACTTTGCAGCGTTTGCAGCTTGCCGCAGATAAATCCACAGTGCAGATTGAAGTGCCCGTCCAACTCGCGCATCACATCGTGGACGAATTGTTCTTCACCGACGCCGCCTGTGTCAACGAAATGGGCGTAGATATGTGCGAACGGACTGAACGCGCGGGTCTTGAAGTTGCCGATCTGCAAGGTCTGGTCGCCCAGGTCCAATACCTGGCCGACCAGTTTTTGTGCAGCATCCACCCGGATCTTGGGCACGCGTATATACAGTTTGGTGCGCCGGTTGATGATGAGCGAGCTGTCGCCGCTGTTGGTTTCCGCGCCTTTCAGATGCTGGATGCCGCTCCCCGGTTCTTCGCCAAGCCATGGCAACGTTTTCTGCAGGGCGTCAGACAACATCTGCGCGCTGTCTGCCGGTATGGTCGTGCCGACAAGATCGAACTGCAGATCAATCATGGAGGGTGTGTATTCTTCTGGCTTGTCCTCTGGCCAGCCTGCCCAACTCAAGATGCGTCTCCTTGGTGATCCTTGCCCCATGCCTGCATCAGCGCACCCCATTTTTGGGCGCTGAGGGGGTCCACGTCAAAAATGGTGAAGCGCTTGTCTTCGCGAATACGGACACGTAGAAACGGCACGCCACCTGATTCATGAGTCAGATGGTGGAATTCAATTTCCTGACCGCCAAAGGGCAAGCGCATTTTGTCTAGAGGCGTAATTTCTGGCATGGAATCTCGATTCGTGTTGCTGTATTAATGTATGAAACGTTCCGTTTGCGGGTAACGGAATAGCATGTCACTAACGTTTATGAGGGATGAAACTCCGCATTTCAACCCTGATAATGCAAGGGCCTTGCGTTCACAACAATATTTTAATACTCTTATCGATTCCTGTGGCGGGCGCGTAATGCCTCGCCCTTTATCAGGGCAAGGCATTACCGGGCTTGAGGAAGGCGACTACTCCTTTTGGGTAGGTAGTGGCCTACCACGATGGGGTAAGTGATTTACCCATGAGAATGATGGCAGCGCGGCCGTCAAGCCAATACGATGTTGGGATACCGTTAAGCTATCGGCTAAAGCGGGCATTTCGAAATGTTCTAGGAGAGAAAACCATGGCAAAGAAGATGATTGATACGCCCAATCTGGACGAGCTCGAGAAAGGCCCGTGGCCCAGCTTCGTGACCGGACTGAAGCGTCTGGCTAATGATAATGACATGATGGTTGACCTGATGGGTCAGCTGGAAACGTCCTACCAGCACATGAAGGGCTACTGGAAGGGTGGTACGGTTGGTGTGTTTGGTTACGGTGGTGGTGTTATCCCCCGTTTCACCGAACTGAAGGATGCAAATCATCAGCCGCTGTTCCCCGAAGCTGCCGAATTCCATACCCTGCGTATTCAGCCGCCCCCCGGCATGCATTACACCTCCGATCTGCTGCGCAAGATGTGTGACGCCTGGTCGGCAACCGGTGGTTCGGGTCTGATCGCGTTCCATGGTCAGTCTGGCGACATCATGCTGCAAGGCTGTAAGACTGCTGACGTGCAGCCCGCATTTGATGCATTCAACGAAATGGGCTTCGACCTTGGTGGCGCAGGTCCTGCACTGCGCACCTCGATGTCCTGCGTTGGCGCAGCCCGTTGCGAAATGTCCTGTTTTGATGAGGCTAAAGCCCTGCGCACCGTCATCAACAACAACATTGACGACATGCACCGTCCGTCGCTGCCCTACAAATTCAAATTCAAGTTCTCCGGTTGTCCGAATGACTGCGTGAACGCCATTCAGCGTTCCGACATGGCGACCATCGGTACCTGGCGTGACAACATCCGCGTCAACGAAGCTCAGGTTCAGGACTACATGAAGGCTCATGGCATGTCCGATCTGGTCAATGACGTGGTCAGCAAGTGCCCGACCAAGGCTATTACCCTGGTCGCTGCAGACAAGGTTGTTGCCAGCGACACCGTGTCGGTTGCCAATCTGGGCGACGGCAATGCCCTGTGCATCGACAACAAAAACTGCGTGCGCTGCATGCACTGCCTGAACGTGATCCCCGGCGGCCTGCTGCCCGGTAATGACAAGGGTGTCACCATCCTGGTGGGCGGCAAGAGTGTACTGAAGATTGGTGCAACCATGGGTACCGTGGTGATTCCGTTCATGAAGCTCGAGTCTGACGAGGATTTCGAAAAGCTGAACGAACTGTCGCGCAACATCATCGACTTCTTCGCTGAAAATGCGCTGGAGCATGAGCGTACCGGTGAAATGATCGAGCGTATCGGTCTGGCCAACTTCCTCGAAGGCATGGATATCCCGGTTGATCCCAACATGATCAGCCAGCCGCGTGCCAACCCGTACTTCCGTTCCGACGATTGGGACGAGCAGGTCGAGAAGTGGAACGAGTACAAGCAGTCATCCGCAGCTTGAGTTTCTTATCCCGCGGGCCTCGGCGCGAGCCGAAGTCCGTGCATTAAAACAGTTGGAGATAAAACATGGCAGAAATGCGTCCTCCTATTGAATCCGGCGCTCCGGATCCGATGCCCTACATGCACCCCGTGATGGTGAAAAACTATGGCAAGTGGTCTTTCCATAGCCATCCAAAGCCGGGTGTCCTTTATCATCGCGCCGAGTCGGGCGATGAGGTCTGGACCGTCAAAGCAGGCACGGCGCGCCAGATGGATCACTACACCATTCGTGAGTTGGCTGACATTGCCGACCAGTTTGGCGATGGCTTCGTGCGTTTTACCGCGCGTTCCAATATCGAATACATGGTGGCCGATGGCGCCAAGGTCGAGCCGCTGATCAAGGCGCTGAACGACAAGGGTTATCCCATTGGCGGAACCGCCAACTCCGTGTCCATGATTTCGCACACCCAGGGTTTCCTGCATTGCGACATTCCGGGCACCGACGCTTCCGGCGTGGTCAAGGCGCTGATGGATGAGTTGTACGATGATTTCGTCAAGTGCGAAATGCCCAACCGGGTCAAGCTGTCAACCTCCTGCTGTGAAATCAACTGCGGTGGTCAGGCCGATATCGCCATCATCATGCAGCACACCAAGCCACCAAAGATCAACCATGATCTGGTTGCCAACGTGTGTGAGCGCCCTTCCGTTGTGGCGCGTTGCCCGGTTGCGGCAATCCGCCCAGCGCTGGTGAATGGCAAGCCTTCGCTGGAAGTGGATGAGAAGAAATGCATTTGCTGCGGCGCTTGCTTCCCGCCCTGTCCTCCGATGCAGATTAATGATCCCGAGCATTCCAAGCTCGCAATCTGGGTGGGCGGCAAGAACTCAAACGCACGTTCCAAGCCGACTTTCCACAAGCTGGTTGCAAGCGGCCTGCCGAACAATGCACCGCGCTGGCCGGAAGTGGGCGAAGTGGTCCGCAAGATCCTGTCCACCTACAAGGCAGATGGCAAGCCTTGGGAGCGCATGAATGACTGGATCGAGCGTATTGGCTGGCCTGCATTCTTTGAAAAGACTGGTCTGCCCTTTACCAAGTACCACATTGATAACTGGCGTGGTAGTCGTACCAACCTGAACGCTTCGACGCATATCCGCTTCTAAGTTTTCAGGCCGCTATCAGCGCTGTTGCAGCCATGACTGCAACAGCGCTGATGATAATGACAGTTTTTTTCGGAGTTTGAGCTAGCCATGCAATTCGGCATTCTTGTTAACGAAGGGCCATACAGCCATCAGGCAAGCGATTCCGCTTACCTGTTTGCCCGTACGGCGATCGAGAAGGGACACAAGGTCCCGCGCGTGTTTTTCTATCATGATGGCGTGTATAACGCATCGCGCCTGGCAACCCCGCCTCAGGATGATCGCAATGTGGGAGCCCGCTGGTCAAAGCTGGCGGCTGACCATGGCGTGGATCTGGTGGTGTGTGTGGCTGCAGCGCAGCGTCGCGGCATCACGGATGGCGTGTTGGGTGATAACTACCGCATTTCGGGCCTGGGCCAGTTGGTGGAAATGGGTATTCAGTACGATCGTCTCGTGACGTTCGGTGATTGAGGAATAACGAGATGAGTGATATGGACGACATGGACGAAGGCTCAGGCATCGTCAAAAAATTCATGTTCCTGAACCGCAAGGCGCCACACGGGACCGTGTATGCGCTGGAAGGTCTGGAAGTGGTGCTGATTACTGCCGCTTTCGATCAGGATGTGAGTATGGTTTTTACTGATGATGGTGTTTACCAGCTCATGAAGGGCATTGACTCCAAGGGTATCGAAGTCAAGGATTTCTCCAAGACCTATCGGGCACTGGACGGCTACGACATCGAGAAACTCTATGTTGATCAGGCGTCAATGGATGCGCGTGGCCTGACCGAAGATGACCTGATTGTCGATGTAACGACGCTTTCTGTGGCTGAGATGGCTAATCTCATGGCAGAACAAGACGTCGTGATCAGCTTCTAAGGGATACGGATATGCTGCATATTGTAAATAAATCGGCCTCAGACCGCGGTTCGCTGGAAAGCTGCCTGCGCATGGCCACCAAAGGTTCTGCTGTATTGCTAATCGAAGACGCGGTCTACGCGGCAACGAGCGGTAGCGCAGCAGCAGCGAAAATCCAGGCAGCAGCGGCTGACCTCAAGATTTACGCACTCGGTCCTGATCTAGCTGCGCGCGGTGTGGCCGGGCGTGTGCTGGACGGAGTCAATGTCGTGGATTACGGTGGGTTTGTGGATCTGGTTGCAGAACACAACAGCTGTCAGTCTTGGCTGTAACTTTTAATTAAAGGAGTATTGCTATGCCCATGGTGGATATCGCTGGTAAGGATTATGAAGTCGACGAAGAAGGTTATTTGATCGATCTGTCGCAATGGAACGAAGACGTCGCCAAATATATGGCGGTCGAGGAAAAGGTTGAAATGACTGATAGCCACTGGGAAGTGGTCAACTTCCTGCGTGAGTACTACGCTGAATATCAGATCGCGCCAGCTGTTCGCGTGCTGACCAAGGCTATCGGCAAGAAGCTCGGTCCCGATAAAGGCAACAACAAGTACCTGTACGAGTTGTTCCCCTACGGCCCCGCCAAGCAGGCTTGTAAGATTGCCGGCCTGCCCAAGCCGACTGGCTGTATCTAAGCCAGTCGGTTTTCGGGTCGCCTCGGTGAGATTGCCGGGGCGGCTTTGATTCAGGGGTGTGTTTCCAAATCGAATGCGTGCCTGCGACAAGTCGCAAGGTGGATGCGTTTAATTTGAAAACAGACACGCAGTTAGGGGATAGGGATTGTCTACATTGACGATGGTTTACGCCGGAATGTATTACGTTGCGGCCTTGGTGATGGTTGTCGGGCTGGCCTACAAGGTGCTCGACTATAGCCGCACGCCAGCGCCGTTGAAGATTCCGACTACGCCTGCGCCTACAACGCGCAGCGGGGTTGTGTACCGCATGGCCAAGGAAGTGGTGGTGTTCGAATCGCTGTTCAAGTCGAACAAGTGGATTTGGGCGTTTGGCTGGCTGTTTCACTTTGGTTTGTTTCTGGTGCTTGCGCGCCATTTGCGCTATTTCACCGAGCCGGTGTGGTTCTGGGTCAATATTATTCAGCCGTTTGGCAAGTACGCCAGTTTCATGATGGTGATCGGTTTGGCTGGTTTGCTCGCACGTCGCTTCCTGGTTGATCGTGTCCGCTATATTTCCACCCCATCTGACATCCTGATGCTGGTGCTGCTGATAGCGATTGGATTCAGCGGCATGATGATGACGTTTGTTGTACACACCGACATCGTGGCACTAAAAGCGTTCTTCATGGGCCTGATGTATTTGGACATCCAGCCTTTACCGCAAGACCCGATCCTGATGGTTCATCTTGCGCTGGTGGCGTTGTTGATGCTGATATTTCCGATCAGCAAGTTGCTGCATGCACCGGGCGTGTTCTTCAGCCCTACGCGTAACCAGGTTGATAATCCACGCGAACAACGCCACTTGGCGAAGTGGGCCGCACGACTCGATCAGAAGAACTGATCGCCTGGTGTTAAGTAACGATAAATAAGCACGGACAAAGGACTTACAAGTGGCCGCTCCAGTATTTGATGTTCCGGAAATCAAAGACGAAATCGAAGTCCCGAAATTGCGGGAAGGCACGATGGCGCATGTCCAAACCTTTCTTGCGCCCAAGGTTGTCCAGGATTTCATGGGTTATCCGCATGAGTTGGGCGAAGACTGGAAAGAGCGCGCTATCGACAAGATGGGCGATTTGCTGGGCAAATACCGTTCACTGAAAGTCTTTCTGGATGCGTGCGTACACTGCGGCGCGTGCACTGACAAGTGCCACTATTATCTGGGCACGTCGGACCCGAAGAATATGCCGGTCGCACGCCAGGATTTGATGCGTCAGGTTTACCGCCGCTATTTCACCACGGCAGGCAAACTGTTCCCGAAACTGGTGGGCGCTAAAGACCTGACCCAGGACATCCTGGGTGATTGGTACAACTATTACCATCAGTGCTCGGAATGCCGTCGTTGCTCGGTTTTCTGTCCGTACGGTATCGATACGGCTGAAATCACCATGGCCGGCCGTGAGATTCTGAACCATGTCGGCATGGGGCAAAAATATTCAAACGAAATTCTGGGCAAGGTCCAGAAGATTGGAAACAACCTTGGCCTGCCTGGTCCCGCGTTGGTTGACACTCTGGAAGGTCTGGAAGAGGACATCGAAGCTGACACAGGCGTGGCGGTAAAAATTCCGCTCGACGTCAAAGGCGCTGAAGTGCTGCTGATCACGCCATCCGCGGATTTCTTTGCCGAGCCTCATGTGGAATCCCTGATGGGCTATGCCAAGGTGTTTCATGCTGCGGGCATTAGCTGGACTATGTCATCGCACGCTTCAGAAGCCGGCAATTTTGGTCTGTTTAATGGTAATTACGAAACCATGCGCGCGGTTGCCATGCGGATTCGCGATGCGGCACTTGAACTTGGTTGCAAGCGAATCGTGGTCGGCGAATGCGGTCATGCCTGGCGCGTTGCTTACAGTTTCTGGAATACGCTGACCGGAATTGGTTTTGGCGGCGACGATCCCTTCTCGATTGAATTGCAAAAGCAGCTTGATCCGGCATACCCGCAACCCCAGCATATCTGCGAGTTGACGAATGACCTGCTCAAATCAGGCAAGATCAAAGTCGACCCCTCGGCAAATGACGATCTGGTTGTCACCTATCACGACTCATGCAACGTTGCGCGTGCGTCTCGCATGGGCACCGAGCCGGGTGGACAGTTCACCATTCCGCGCGAGTTGATCAAGGCGGTCGCGAATAATTTCCATGACATGGCGGACGAAACGATAGGCGAGACCACCTTCTGCTGCGGTGGCGGTGGTGGCGTGTTGACCGATGACCTGCTGGAAGTTCGCGTCAAAGGCGCTTTGCCACGCGTGACGGCGCTAAATAATGTAGTCAAGGAACACAAGGTCAATTTCATGGCCATGATCTGCGCCATCTGCAAGGCGCAGTTCACCAAGGTTTTGCCCAAGTATGGCTTCGACATGAGCATGGTGGGCGGAGTACATCAATTGGTCAGCAAGGCAATCAAGCTGGACAACAATCCATAAGCGACCGATTGCGATTTATCTATCTTTAGTTACGTAGGCGTTAGGAGAACCAAAATGGCTGTCACGACGAACAAAGCAAAAACCGAAGGCGTTCAATGGCGTCGTTATAAGGAAGGCGAGAAAGAGGGCGCCTTCAAATCCGCCCAGGACATGATTTTCCAGGCAGGCTGGACGCACAAATGCCCGGAGTATCTGCTGTCCACACCGCCTTGCCAGGGTTCCTGCCCGGCCGGAGAGGACATCCGTGGATACCTCAACATCGTCCGTGGTATCGAGAAGCCGCCTGCAGGCGTGACCTGGCAGGAATATGCGTTCCGCCGCGTGACCGAAGCCAACCCTTTCCCGGGCGTGATGGGCCGGGTTTGTCCCGCTCCGTGCGAATCAGGTTGTAATCGCAACATGGTTGAAGACCACGTCGGCATCAACGCCGTTGAGCACTTCATTGGCGACTGGGGCATTGAAAACAACATGGCCTACACGTCCACTGCTGCCGAAACCGGCAAGAAAGTGGCTGTGATTGGCGCTGGCCCTGCGGGTCTGGCAGCAGCTTACCAGTTGCGTCTGCGCGGTCACGGCGTCACCATTTTCGACGAGCACGAAGAACTCGGCGGCATGATGCGTTATGGCATTCCGGGTTTCCGCACACCGCGTGAAATGCTCGATGCCGAAATCAAGCGCATCATCGACCTCGGTGTTGAAACACGCTTGAAGACCCGTATCGGCTCCGACATCAGCTTCGAGCAGATCGACAAGGATTACGATGCCATTTTCATGGCAATGGGCGCGCAGGCTGGCCGTCCGCTGCCGGTTCCCGGCGCGGAAGCCCCGAACTGCGTGACTGCGGTCGCATTCCTGCGCGCATTTAACGAAGGCCGTCTGCAGCACGTCGGCAACCGTGTAGTGGTCATCGGTGGTGGCGACACCTCGATCGACGTGGCAACCGTTGCGCGTCGTCTGGGTAACATCACCAAAACAGGAACTGCGGACGATCGTCCGGAAGCCGTGATCGCTGGTCACATGGCGCATGACGTGGCTTCCATCTCCGCCCGTGGCGGCGCAGAAGTCGTGCTGGTGTCACGTGCCACCATGGACAAGATGGCTGCCAACAAGCATGAAATCGAGCACGCACTGCAGGAAGGTATTGAAATCATCGGCGGCGTGACTCCGGTTGCCGTGGTCGTTGACGACAAGGGCCGTGCAATTGCCCTGCGCGTGGCTGACTTCGTGCTGGAAGGCAAGGAAACCAAGATTGTCGAAGGCACCGAGCGTGATATCGAGGGCGATCTGATCGTGTCCGCGATTGGCCAGGGCGTGGACTTCACCGGTCTGGAGCAGTTCAACAACAACAACGGCCTGATGAAGGCCGACAAGAATTATCGCTTCCCCGGCAGCGAAAAGATTTTCGTCGGCGGTGACGTGCTGCGCCCACACCTGCTGACCACGGCAATCGGCCATGCTTCGATTGCGGTCGATGGCATCGATGCCTTCCTGAAGGGCAAGAAAGAGTTGGATCGCCGTCCGAAAGTTGACGTGCATCACTTCGACCAGATCCGCAAGTGGCTTGAAGCGGGCCATGAGTACTCTGAAGTCAAAGGCCAGGAGTGGGGTACCGATGATGTCAAGGGTCTGCTGCACAATTTCGAAGACCGTTCGGACCGTCACATCATTCCGCACACCGACCTGTTCCTGGGCCACTTCCCCCACGTCCCGCGTAACGTTCGTGATGTGACCACGCTGGACAAGGAAGGCGCGCTGGGCAACTTCGAAGAGCGTTTGCATGCGCTGTCCGAAAAGGATGTTATCAATGAAGCCAAGCGTTGCATGTCCTGCGGTCAGTGTTTTGAGTGTGATAACTGTGTGGTCTATTGCCCGCAGGTTGCCGTGTTCAAGGTGAAGAAGAAGGACAACCCCACCGTGGGTCGTTACGTCGACACCGATTACACCAAGTGCATCGGTTGCCACATTTGTGCCGATGTTTGCCCGACCGGCTACATCATCATGGGTATGGGTGACTAAATCGTGACTGGCAAGCTGAAACGTCTTCTTGCTTTGGGTGCGGTTGTGTTGACAACTGCAACCCTGGCTTGGGCCGGGTCTGATACCCAGCCCAAGACCAGCGGTGCGCCCAAGCCGGTTATCACAAAACCCGTCAAAGCTGAGCAGTGTGTAGAAGACACTGATTACATGCGGCGTAACCACATGAAGGTGCTCAATGGCCACCGTGACGAGACGGTGCTTGAAGGTATCCGTACCAAGAAGCACAGTCTCAAGGAATGCATCAACTGTCACGCCAGCGAAAAAACTGGCAGTGTAGCTGCGGCAAAAGACGATTTCTGTGTGAGTTGC
Organism: uncultured Thiobacillus sp.; assembly: GCA_964350905.1. Taxonomy (GTDB): domain Bacteria; phylum Pseudomonadota; class Gammaproteobacteria; order Burkholderiales; family Thiobacillaceae; genus Thiobacillus. The sequence goes on from CAYGMS010000009.1 coordinate 12,507, forward strand.
CACAGCTATGCGGCAGTCAAGATCGACTGTTTCGAATGCCATTCAACCAAGCCGAAAGGTTCGATGGCCATGCACCCGCTGAACGCTGAAACAGCACACTTGAAGCATGCACTGGCGGCCAACGCCGGCGTAAAGGTGAGTGCCGAAGAGATGGCAAAGGTTGCCCCATGAGCGAACACGATACGAAGTCTGAAAAAGTGCCCAATTCGCCTGAGCGGCGTCGCTTTATCGGTGTGGCTACGGCTGCGGCTGGCTTGGCGATTGCACCGGGTGTGATGTTGATCGAAGTGGCGCATGGCCGTCCGGAAGAACAGGCGGCCAGCAGCGCGGTGCGTTGGGGCATGCTGGTCGATGCGACCAAGTGTGCAACTGGTTGCAATGACTGTGTGTCGGCCTGCAGCACCGAAAACGGCTGGACGCCGGTGGCGGAAAGCAAGCACCCTAAACAGGCACCGCAGTGGATCCGCAAGCTGGAACTGCAGGACCCGCTGACGCAGATGGAAACCAATCTGCCGATGATGTGCCAGCATTGCGAAGATGCGCCCTGCATCGATGTCTGCCCGACCGGTGCCTCGTTCAGACGTGCCGATGGCATCGTGCTGGTCAACCGCCATACCTGCATTGGCTGCCGTTACTGCATGATGGCGTGCCCTTACAAGGCGCGTTCGCTGGTGCATGAGCCGCTGAACGATACCCAGTTGGCAGATGTGCCGCGTGGCATGGGTTGTGTTGAAGCGTGCACTTTTTGCGTACAAAAAATCGATCGTGGCGATGGCAATACCGCGTGTGCTGAAGCGTGTACCGCTGCTGGCCACAATGCCTTGCTGTTCGGCGACATGAATGATCCGGAGAGTGAGATTTCCAAGCGTTTGCGTGAACTGCCGACCAAGCAGGTTCGTGCCGACCTGAATCTCAACCTCGGCGTTCGCTATCACGGAATCTAAATCAACATGGCAAGCATTACTTTCCGCGAAGTAGAAGGCAGCAGCCTGAAATACTGGATGCTGTTTGGGGTCCTCGGCCTGTTCGTGCTGTTTGGCGCGCTGGCCTGGAATCATATGCATCACTACGGCCACGTTGTGACCGGCATGGACAACCAGATTGTATGGGGCCTGCCGCACGTGTTCGCGGTGTTCCTGATTGTGGCAGCGTCGGGTGCATTGAACGTGGCCTCGATCGCATCGGTTTTCAACAAGCCGATGTACAAACCCCTGGCTCCCCTGTCGGCCATTCTTGCGCTGGCACTGATGCTGGGTGGCTTGCTGGTGCTGGTGCTTGATCTTGGCCGCTCCGATCGCCTGATCGTTGCCATGACGAATTTCAACTTCAAGTCGATGTTTACCTGGAACGTATTTCTGTATTCAGGCTTCTTCGGTTTGGTCGGCGTGTATCTGTGGACAATGCTGGATCGCAACGTCAAGACCTACTCCAAGGCAGCAGGGACGGCGGCCTTTATCTGGCGTCTGGCCCTGACAACCGGTACCGGTTCGCTATTCGGTTTCCTGATTGCACGTGAGTTGTACGGCACGGCGATGTTGGCGCCAATGTTCATCATCATGTCGTTTGCCTATGGCCTGGCCATTTACCTGATGGTGCTGGCCGCAGCCTATGCCTGGACCGGACGCACGCTGGGCGACGCCGTCATGATGCGGTTGAAGACTCTGCTGGCTGTGTTTGTCGCGGCTGTTTTGTATTTTGTGGTGGTACACCACATGACCAATCTTTACTTCACCAAGTATCACGCGGTTGAAGCCTTCATCCTGCGCGATGGCGGCATTTTCACCACGCTGTTCTGGGTGGGGCAGATCCTTATTGGCTGTGTAGCGCCACTGGTGATTCTGTTGAGCGGTCTGGGCAAGCAGCGTAACTGGATCATGGTTGCGTGTGCTCTTGTCGTTGTGGGTGGTGTTGCACAGATGTACGTCACGATCATCGGGGCACAGGCATTCCCGCTGGACATGTTCCCCGGGTTGAACGAAACGAGCAGTTTCTTTGACGGCGAGGTGCACAGCTATACGCCCAGCGTGCCTGAGTTGTTCCTGGGCCTGGGTGGCGTCGCAATCGCCCTGCTGGTGACCATCTTTGGCATCAAGGTGCTGCGCTTGCTGCCGGCCAGCCTGGACGACGCAACGGTCGCCAAACTGGAACATTGATTCCGGACCCTGCCGGACCATTCCGGCAGGTGCCCATTCAGAATGAATCAGCACGTCACCTTGACCGAATCTGACAAGCGCGGGGCTCATATGCCCCGCGTCTTTATTTCCGCTGCGCATAAATCCTCCGGCAAGACCACGCTGACGCTTGGCCTGTGCGCCGCGCTGCAGGCACGTGGCCACGAGGTTCAGCCATTCAAGAAGGGCCCGGATTACATCGACCCCTTGTGGCTGGGGATGGCGGCCCAGCGCGCCTGTTACAACCTCGACTTTCACATGATGCAGCGCGATGAAATCGCACAGCATTTCGTGCGCAAGGCGAGTACTGCCCGTATCAGCCTGATCGAAGGCAACAAGGGCTTGTACGACGGACTGGATCTGGATGGCAGCAACAGCAACGCGGCGCTGGCCAAACTGCTGGGCGCCCCCGTGGTGCTGGTGATTGACGCACGCGGGATGACGCGCGGCGTGGCTCCGCTGATTCTGGGCTATCAGGCTTTTGATCCGGCTATCCGCATTGCCGGTGTCATCCTCAACAACATGGGGGGGAGCCGCCATGAATCGAAGCTGCGTGCGGTGATCGAGCATTACACCGATGTTGAAGTCATCGGTGCGGTGCAGCATGACACGAACATGCAGATTGCCGAGCGCCATTTGGGACTGGTGCCGGCCAACGAACAGCAGGCTGCAATGAGACGGATTCGCCATGTGGGCGAACGGGTCGCGGAGCAGGTTGATCTGCACCGCTTGCTGGCGATTGCCGACACTGCGGAGCCTTTGAACGTCACGCTTCCGACAGAGCCGCTTGCGCCAGCTGAGCGCGTGCGGATCGGTATCGCACATGATCAGGTCTTTGGGTTTTACTACAGCGAAGACCTCGATAGCCTGCGCGCCGCCAACGTTGAACTGGTCGCGTTTGACACGCTGAATGCGCAGGCGTTGCCAAACCTGGACGGGCTGATCATAGGCGGCGGATTTCCGGAAATGTTCATGGAGCAGCTGGAGGCCAACGCGGCATTGCGTTCAAGCATTCGGAATGCGGTTGAAGCCGGCCTGCCGACCTATGCTGAATGTGGTGGCTTGATGTACCTGTCGCGCAGTCTCAATTGGAAGGGGCAGACGCGGCAGATGGTAGGGGTCGTTCCGGGTGATACGGTAATGCACGAACGGCCCGTGGGCCGCGGTTATGCACGTTTGCAGCCGACGGGAGACGATCATTGGCAGGAGCTGGGTAATATTCCCGCACATGAATTTCACTATTCAAGCTTGGAAAACCTGCCTGCCGACTCCATATACGCCTATCAGGTGGCGCGTGGCCATGGCATTGATGGCCGGCATGATGGTTATCAACTTCATCAACTGCTTGCGGGTTATGCGCACCGACGTGGGTCCGGTGCTCAAGGCTGGATCACGCCATTTCTAAATCAGGTACGTGCGCACAAGCTGCGTACTGCTACTTAATTGATAAAGGATTCCCCATGATCAAAATTACCGACGCCGCCGCCGCCCAGATTCGCGTGGCGGCCAATAATCCGGATACCTTCGACATGGTATTGCGCGTGGCCGCTTATCAGGAAGATGACGGCAGCGTGAATTACGGAATGGGTTTCGATCAGGAACGCGAGGCCGATGAGCAACTCATCTGCAACGGCATTCAAATTCTGATCGCAGCTTCCAGTACGCCGTATCTGCAAGGCGTGACACTGGATTTTGTTGAAATGAAACCGGGTGACATGCGCTTCATTTTCATTCCGCCGTATTCCAACGAATCTGAATCCGACGCCGGGCCCGAATCCGACGCCGCTACCGAGTAAATTCCATGAACTACCTGCCCATATTCCTTGATCTGCGTGAACGCCACTGCCTGGTGGTGGGCGGGTCCGAAACGGCTGCGCGCAAGGCTGAACTGTTGCTTCGTGCCGGTGCCCATGTTGATGTAGCCGCACCCGAGCTACACGAAGGCTTCGAGCACTTGCCTCATACGGATCATTTGAATCATGTGGCGGATGGGTTCAGCCCGGCATTGCTCGACGGCAAGGATGCCGTGATTGTGGTCGAAGACGACGCAGCTGTCGCCCAATCTATTGCCGACGCTGCGCGTGCGCGGCATATCCCCGTCAATGTGGCAGACAAACCCGCGCTGTGCAGTTTTATCCTGCCCTCGATTATCGATCGCTCGCCGATCGTGGTGGCGGTCTCCAGCGGTGGCGAATCGCCGGTGCTTGCACGCATGCTGCGCGCGCGGCTGGAAACGCTGGTCCCGGCCGCCTATGGTCGCCTCAGTTCGCTGGCTTCGCGTTATAAAGACCAGGTGAAGGCGGCGATCAAGCCGCAGCAGCGCCGTGCGTTCTGGGAAAAGGTGTTCCTGTCGCCGGTGGCGGAAATGGTGTTTTCCGGCCGTGACGTTGAGGCCGAGACGCAACTCAAGTCCATGATCAAGGACGGTGGCGGGGACGATCTCAGCCATGGCGAGGTGTATCTGGTGGGAGCGGGCCCCGGCAATCCTGACCTGCTCACGTTCCGTGCGCTGCGTTTGATGCAGCAGGCCGACGTGATTGTGTACGATCGGCTGGTGTCACAGCCGATTCTCGATATGTGCCGGCGCGACGCCGAACGCATCTATGTCGGCAAGGAACGCGACGACCACGCGGTGCCGCAGGAGGAGATCAACCTGATGCTGGTGCGTCTGGCCAAGGAAGGCAAGCGCACCCTGCGCCTGAAAGGCGGTGATCCCTTCATCTTTGGCCGTGGTGGCGAAGAAATCGAAACACTGGTCGAACACGGTGTCTCGTTCCAGGTCGTGCCGGGTATTACCGCAGCGGCGGGGGTAGCATCTTATGCCGGCATTCCGCTTACTCACCGCGATTACGCGCACTCGGTGGCATTTGTTACCGGTCACCTGAAGGAAAATACCTTCAATCTCAACTGGGAAGGCATCGCCCGCAAAGATCAGACCATTGTCATTTACATGGGGCTGAAAGGCCTGCCGCTGCTGTGTGAGGCGCTGATCAAGCACGGCCTGACGGCCGAGACGCCGGCGGCTATCGTGCAGCATGGCACCCTGCCCACGCAACGCGTCATCACGGGCAACCTGAGCACGTTGCCGGAGCTGGCCGAGAACGCCGGACTCAAGGCGCCGACGCTCATCATCGTCGGCAACGTCGTCAAGCTGCGTGAAAAACTCGGCTGGTTTCAGCCTGAACTGCACAGTGAGCAGGCGCAGTTCACTCCGCTCGAATCACCGGATCACTTGCGCTGATCAACAGGGTGAAACCTGCGCGACCACAATTGCAGAACCGCGCCGATATCGACGCCGAGGTCATGGCAATGATGCAGGCCGGCAGTCATATCCAGCCGGTGCAATGGCAAGGCCAGCCGGCCTGGCTCAAGTTGAGCGTGCCGCAGCCCCCGGCCTGGCGCTATCAACTGCTGGCCGGGATGGCCAGACTCATGCAGCAACCGGCCCTGCAGCCGGTGCGCCCTCAAGGAGGGGGCGCCGGGATTCGCAACGAGGCGCAACGATTGACCGGTCTGGCTGCGGCAGGCTTGCGTGTACCGCAATTGCTGGCGCATGACGAGAACTGGTTACTGGTTTCGGATCTGGGTCATGTCACGCTTGAATCGCTGATCCGGCATGCCGATACCGAGGTGAAATGGGCGCACTGGCAGTTCGGCGCGGACTACATTCATCAGGTCCATCAGGCCGGCCAATATCTCAGTCAGGCGTTTGCCCGCAATCTGGTGTGGTCGTCCGAGCATGGTCTCGGCGCCATTGATTTTGAAGACGATCCGGGCAGCGTCATGTCGCTGGAGCAGGCGCAAATCCGTGACTGGTTGCCATACTTTTTTTCGACCGCGTATTTTTTCAGGGAGTGTCTGTCGGAGCTGAGCCGGGAAATAGACAGCGTGCTGGCCCAGGAAACGCCAGCGGTGCGAGAGGGGGTCTACATGGCCCTGCGCCGCGTGGGCTGGTTGCGGGCACTGCGCTGGCTGCCGCGTGGCATGCAGCGTCGTGATGTACTGAAAACCCAATGCCTGGGCGAACTGGCATTCCTCTGTAGCAGGCACGCAGCCTGCGCGCAAAACTGAATTGAATTTCGGATAATCGACACTCCTATGGTTGAACACACCTTGGTCAGCCTGAGCGCTGTCGTCATCCTGGGCATTGCCGCTCAATGGCTGGGCTGGCGTATCCGCATCCCGTCGATCCTGCTGCTGCTGGTCTGCGGCATCCTGGCCGGCCCGGTGCTGGGCTGGGTCAACCCCGGCACCTTGCTGGGGCCATTGCTGTATCCCGTGGTCTCGCTGGCGGTGGCGATGATTCTGTTTGAAGGCGGGTTGAGCCTGTCGGTGAAGGAGTTTCGTGCCATAGGCGGGGTCGTGGCCTGGCTGGTCACGCTGGGCGCGGCCATCACCTGGCTGATCGGCAGTCTGGCCGCGCACTGGCTACTGGGGCTTGACTGGCCGCTGGCGATTCTGCTCGGCGCCGTTCTGGTTGTCACCGGCCCCACCGTGATCGGGCCCATGCTGCGGTTTATCCGTCCGACCGGCCAGACCGGTGCCATCCTTAAATGGGAAAGCATCGTGATTGATCCCATCGGCGCCATGCTCGCCGTGCTGGTATTTCAGGTGCTGGTCCATTCCGGTGAGGGGACCGGGATGGTGATGGCAACCGTCGTGCTGAAAACCGTGGCAATCGGCGTGGTGCTGGGGGTGGCCGGCGCGCTGGTGCTGGGGTTCTGCATGAAACGGGATTACATTCCCGACTCTCTGCATAACCCCGTCTCGGTGATGTTTGTCGTCGGAGTCTTCACCGGCTCCAATCTGCTGCAATCCGAGTCCGGTCTGCTGTCGGTCACCATCATGGGCTTTGCGCTGGCTAACCAGAAAGCGGTATCGGTCCAGCACATCGTCGAATTCAAGGAAAACCTGCGGGTGCTGCTGATCGCAGCAGTATTCATTTTGCTGGCCGCGCATCTCAAGCCCGCTGATCTCGAACAGATTGGCTGGGCCAGTGTCGCGTTCCTGCTGATATTGGTGTTTATCGCCCGTCCCGCCTCCGTGTTTGTGTCCACGCTAGGCAGCAAACTCAGCCTCAAGGAGAAGCTGTTTTTATCGTGGATGGCGCCACGCGGCATCGTGGCAGCGGCGGTGGCATCGATTTTTGCCCTGCGTCTGGAAGAGGTGGGATTGGCGGGTTCCGACGTGCTGGTGCCGCAAACCTTCTTTGTCATTATCGGGACGGTGGCGCTGTATGGACTGACTGCGCCCTGGGTGGGGCGCTATCTGGGCCTGGCCAAGGAACACCCGCAAGGCGTCCTGTTCATGGGGGGCCAGTATTGGGTGCGCGACATGGCCAAAACCCTGCACGATGAAGGCTATCCCGTGATGCTGGTGGACAACAGCCGGCACAATGTTGCCGCTGCCCGCATGGCAGGCATTCCGGCTTTCTATGCCAGTATTTTTGCTGACAACGTACTGGATCGCGTCGAGATCAGCGGTATCGGGAAACTCATGGCGATGACCATCAACGATGACGTCAATTCGCTGGCGGCGTTGCACTTCGCGCCCCTGTTCGGACGTTCACAGGCCTATCAGTTGATGCCGGAGGATGAGAAACAACTGGACGCCCATTCGCGCCACCTCCGGGGCCGGTTCCTGTTTGGCAAAGGCATCACCCATGCTGCTCTGACCCAACGCTTCACCGAAGAAACGGTCATCAAGAAAACCCGGCTCAGCGAAGACTACGGCCTGGAAGAATTCAAGGCCCGATATGGCGGTGAGGTGCTGCCGCTGTTTTTGATTACTGAAAGCGGCGACCTGCAGGTCTTCACCGCCGAAGCGAAACTCAAACCGCAGGCAGGCCAGACCCTGATCAGCCTGGTCCTGAAACAGACCGAAGGCGCAGAACTTGCCGAGCCGTCCGGTGGCAAGGGCAAGCCGAACCAGACACAGGCCGGGCAGCCGTAACGCCTGTGCCATTCAGGTGGGTGTGTAAGTTCGTCGAGGGGCAAGTCGTGCTGCCTGATTCCGGGCTTCTTCGGCTCGGTCAGCCGAACAGGGCCTATTTCCCAATCGCTGGAGGAGATGACCCACGGTCGAGTTTGTCTTCCACTTCACCGATGTACGCCGACAGGCTGCGGCCGGATTCCTCGACTACATTCCGCAGCGCCTGCTCCATGTCATCCAGCCGGGTACCGAGTTCCTTGCGGGTGGTGTCCGTCGTATCACGCAATTCCGCAAACGACTGTTCTAGCTGGTTCCGCAGTTCGCTCAGTCGTGACGCCTCGGCCTGTTCCGCCAGTTTCTGCTGGGCAGACAACTCCCGTTCATAGCGGCGCGCATCCATCAACAT
>CAYGMS010000010.1:0-16999 GCA_964350905.1 uncultured Thiobacillus sp.
GTGACAAGACTTGTGTAGGATAGCTGGGAGCCTGTGAAGCGAGGACGCTAGTTCTTGTGGAGGCAACCTTGAAATACCAGCCTGGTGTTGTTGCGGTTCTAACCTAGGTCCATTATCTGGATCGGGGACCGTGCATGGTGGGCAGTTTGACTGGGGCGGTCTCCTCCCAAATTGTAACGGAGGAGTACGAAGGTCTTCTAGGTACGGTCGGACATCGTACTGATAGTGCAATGGCAAAAGAAGGCTTGACTGCGAGACCCACAAGTCGAGCAGGTGCGAAAGCAGGTCATAGTGATCCGGTGGTTCTGTATGGAAGGGCCATCGCTCAACGGATAAAAGGTACTCTGGGGATAACAGGCTGATTCCTCCCAAGAGTTCATATCGACGGGGGAGTTTGGCACCTCGATGTCGGCTCATCACATCCTGGGGCTGTAGCCGGTCCCAAGGGTATGGCTGTTCGCCATTTAAAGTGGTACGTGAGCTGGGTTTAAAACGTCGTGAGACAGTTTGGTCCCTATCTGCCGTGGGCGTTGGAAGATTGACGGGGGCTGCTCCTAGTACGAGAGGACCGGAGTGGACGTGCCTCTGGTGTACCGGTTATGACGCCAGTCGTATCGCCGGGTAGCTAAGCACGGAAGAGATAAACGCTGAAAGCATCTAAGCGTGAAACTTGCCTGAAGATGAGATATCCCTTGTGATTCGATCACACTGAAGGGTCGTTCGAGACCAGGACGTTGATAGGCTGGGTGTGGAAGCGCAGTAATGCGTTAAGCTAACCAGTACTAATTGCCCGTGAGGCTTGATCCTATAATTTTGAGAAGCAGCACAGTGTGTGTTTGCGATACAACTCAACCCAAACAACCTTCTTCCAGACACGCTGGTGAAAGCCTGCGTGACATAAAGCAGTTGGCTCTCGATCGCAAGATCGACAGCACCCCAGACAATTCGAATGCTGGGTCCAGGTGCAACCCAATCAGGTTGGCCTAGATCCTCACCCCCTTGTCTGACGACCATAGCAGAGTGGAACCACCCCTTCCCATCCCGAACAGGACGGTGAAACGCTCCCGCGCCAATGATAGTAGGCACTGCGCCTGTGAAAGTAGGTCATCGTCAGACTCCTATTCGTTTCCTTCGCTCAGCGAGGGAAACAACAAAACCCCCTCCAACAAAGAGGGGGTTTTTTATTGCGCAAAATAAACCTCAACATTACGAAAACACTGTGGCTACAGTGGGCGTAAATATTTATTTACTCAATAAAATCAAGTTGTTGATTCTGATCTACAACTTTAGTTGTATATGCCGTCCGGATTTGGAAGGGTATGTTTCCGGCGTGGATTTTTCCACAATTACTCAACTTGTTTTTAAAGGGAAAAATATGAAAAAGCTGATTGGTGGCATGCTTGTATTGGCGGGTTTGATCGCATTCCCCGCCTGGGCTGCGGTTAATATCAACACCGCATCTCAGTCTGAACTTGAAGCAGTGAAGGGCTTGGGGCCTGCCAAGGCCAAGGCCATTATTACGTATCGTGAGTCAACCAAAGGTGGATTCAAGAGCCTGGATGAACTTGATAACGTGAAAGGCTTCGGAAAAGCGAGTATTGAAAAACTGAAGGGGGATTTGTCGGTTGGCACTGAAAAAGCCAAACCGTAATTATCAATTTGTATTTGCAGTGTAACAATCACTGCTCACATGTCCTGCAGTTACCTCGTTGCAGGACATGCGTAATCAAAAGCCAGGCATTCAAAATGGAATACGTGGTTCAGGTCCCGCAGTGTGGCCAGGCATGATGTGATTAGCATGATGTGATCAGGCAGAAACAGCGCTATTGAAGGTGCGCCCGGTATAATGCGCGTCTTTGCAGGCACCCCCACTTCCTCATGTCCACCCTTGCCATTATTTTGATCGCAACTGCTGCTGGCAGTTTGCTGAGCCTGTTACTGGCTGCGATTCTGGCATTTTCAGCACGCCCGAACTGGGTACCCGTGTTGGTGAGTTATGCGATTGGTGCGTTGCTTGGTGCGGCGCTGCTGGAGGTTTTGCCTGAGGCGGTGGAAAGGGGCGGCGACATCCATATCGTCTCCAAGGCTTTGCTGGGCGGGATCCTGCTGTTTTTCCTGCTGGAAAAGCTGGTGCTTTGGCGCCACTGTCATCACGAGGTGTGTGAAGCGCATGGTAGCCCAGCCCACGACCACGGGCACAACGATCATGGTCGCTCAGGCCTGATGATTACCGTGGGAGATACTTTCCATAATTTTGTCGATGGCATCATCATTGCGGGTGCGTTTCTGGTTGATTTCCGGCTGGGCGTGGTGACGGCACTAGCGATCATCGCGCATGAAATTCCACAGGAAATTGGTGATTTTTTAATTCTCCTGCATTCCGGTTACACACGAACACAGGCGCTGCTGCTTAACTTCCTGACGGGTGTCGCGACGCTGGTTGGCGCGTTGGTCGGTTATTACGCATTGAAGGAGCTGCAGGGCTGGATGCCCGTGCTAATGGGCCTGGCAGGGGCGAGCATGTTGTATGTGGCGATGTCCGATCTGATACCGGGCCTGCATAAACGTGCTGAAATCAAATCGACTCTGCAGCAATTAATTTTGATCGCGATGGGTATCGGTAGCGTCGGCCTGGTCGGCCATCTTATCGGAAGCGGTCATTGACCGGCGACGCGGTCTCCCGAATACGAAACTAAACAGCGCGAGCGGTATGACGCCCAGGAAAACCAGAACGGCCAGCGCTTTGCCGACGCTGCTGGCCGTAATCGCCATCATCAAGATCACGTACGCCCAACCAATTGCTACGATGTACATTCAATCTGCCCCTTAGTGAACGCCATGGTAACCAAAGCACACTCCTCGCGCACGCCCACAGTCGGGTTTGTTTCGCTCGGCTGCCCGAAGGCAACGGTCGACTCCGAGCGTATCCTCACCCAGTTGCGGGCAGAAGGCTATGGCATTGTCGGCAGCTATGACGATGCAGATGTTGTAGTCGTCAACACTTGCGGGTTTATTGATGCTGCGGTGCAGGAGTCGCTTGAAGCGATAGGTGAAGCGCTTGCAGAAAACGGCAAGGTGATCGTCACGGGCTGTCTTGGTGCCAAGGGTGATGTGATTCGCGCTGCGCATCCCAAGGTACTGGCGGTTTCCGGGCCGCACGCGCTGGATGAGGTCATGCTGGCGGTGCATACGGCCTTACCGAAACCGCATGATCCCTTCGAAGACCTGATTCCACCAGGGGGCGTCAAGCTCACGCCCCGACATTACGCCTATTTGAAGATATCAGAAGGTTGCAACCATCGCTGTACGTTCTGCATCATTCCGTCGCTGCGCGGTGACCTGGTCAGTCGTCCGATTGGTGATGTGATGCGCGAGGCGGAGGCCTTGGTGAGCGCGGGTGTGCAGGAACTGCTTGTGGTCTCGCAGGACACCAGTGCTTACGGCGTGGATGTGAAATACCGCCCAGGCTTCTGGAATGGCCGCCCATTGAAAACGCGCATGACCGAGCTTGCCGGTGCGCTGGGAGAACTGGGTGCCTGGGTGCGCCTGCATTATGTCTATCCGTACCCAAGTGTGGACGATGTGATTCCGCTGATGGCGGAGGGCAGGATTTTGCCGTACCTGGACATTCCGTTACAGCACGCGAGTCCACGCCTACTGAAGTTGATGAAACGCCCCGGCGCTGTCGAGAAGACACTGGAACGCATCCAGTCCTGGCGTGCCGCTGTACCCGACCTCACGCTGCGCTCGACCTTTATTGTGGGGTTTCCGGGTGAAACCGATGCCGAGTTCGAGGAATTGCTCGCCTTCCTCAAGGAGGCCCAGCTAGACCGGGTTGGCTGCTTCAAGTATTCGCCTGTCGAAGGTGCGCTGGCTAATGATTTGCCCGACGCCGTTCCGGAAGATCTCAAGCAGGAACGGTTGGAGCGCTTCATGGAGATACAGGCAGATATTTCAGCCGGTAAGCTGGCTGCCAAGATTGGCCGGGAGATCGAGGTGATTGTCGACGAGGAAGATGAGGTCGGCACGCTGGCACGCAGCCATGCCGATGCGCCGGAAATAGATGGCGTGGTCTACCTTGAAGGGGTGTTCGATTTGGCGCCTGGAACACGCCTCAAGGTCCGCGTTGATGAAGCAGACGAGCATGATTTGTGGGCCACACCCGTCTGAAGTTCAGCCTGTAAGACAGGGTAGCGTTTAACGCGTAGCCTGTATCGAGTCCAGCGTTGCACTCAAGCTTTGTCGACGCCGCCAGATTTTCCAGACGTCGGTTCGCTGTACATATAGGGCTTTTCCGTTGACAGGGTCCACCAGACGCAGACCTTGCGGCCCGAGAGAACGAATGGCGCCGTGCAAAGGGGCAAACCAGTCGGCCTCCAGTGAACGGATCGATTCGCGCCAGCCAAAGGCATCGCCACATTGCCCGGCGCGCGTGAGTTCATCCAGCACCACGATTGCTTCTGTTTTCAGCCATGTTTTGTCTGGCTGGGCAGGCGGTGGATGGACCATAGCACCGCAAAATGCTGCTAACGCACGGGCCTCAGCGTCACGCGTATATAGCGGCAAGCAGACCTGTGGGGCAGGCCGCTTCTGGCCGCCCCCCCATAACCAGAGCGAATTGATCGGCAACTCACCCCGCGCCTCCCGTGCCTGATTAACCGGATGAGCGAACAGCAGCATCTGCAGTTCGTTCAGCAGGCTGCGAAAGCGCGGGGCATCGTCGCCCTGTGGCATGAGCGGCTCAATGGCTCGCCCAATCGCAACGGATAAGGGCGTGGTGACCAACTTGGGTGCCTGGGGAAACGACACTGCCCAGTGCTGTGGGTGGTGCGGGATGGGGGCGAATGCTTCGCCAAAATGTTCGCCAATCGCCATTGTCAGATCATCCGCTTCCTGGCGTGGCACATTCAATTCCGCACTGTCCGTCAGCACCATACGGTCGCGCATCACCCGCAGATGCACCGGGTCGGCACGCAGCCAGTAAGCATTCCCGGCTACTCCGCCATCCGCCTCCAGGGTGATTGGCGCGAGCGGCCAGTCCTGCTGGCGTTCGATGCCCAATGCCACACACAGCGCCGCTTCCAGTCCCGCATCTGAACACGTTTGAAGACTTCCACGTGCCAGCAAGGTTTCCAGTGCGGGCAAATGCAGGTCCTGTGCTGCGATGTCCAGCAGGCGCGAGGGGGGGAACAAATGCGGGATAAGCAGCAACATGCATCGAGTGTAACAAGCCGATTCGTTAGAATGGCGGGCATGCGCCAGGCTTTTCATGAAATCACGGTCCCACCCATGGCAAGGGCTTGTATGCGTTCACACCGCAGGTGCGTGCCTGGGTCCGGGCGAGCAAAATCCATCAGGGATTGCTGACGCTGTACATCCGTCATACTTCGGCCAGCCTGCTGATTCAGGAAAACCACGATCCAACGGTGCAGACCGATCTGGAACGCTTTCTGTCGCGACTGGTGCCTGAAGACGATCCGATTTACGAACATACGCTGGAGGGGCCGGATGACATGCCCGCGCATGTGCGCGCCGCACTGACGCAAACCCATCTGGCGATACCGGTGGCCGATGGCCTGCCGATGCTTGGCACCTGGCAGGGGATTTATGTGTTCGAGCATCGGCGTGCCGCGCAGGCCCGCACGGTCGTGCTGCATCTGCTGGGGGAGTAGGCCGGCTGTGGCATACTCGCGCAATTCTTTCAGCGAGTCCTGCTTTGCTTCCATTTGAGCTTCAGATCGGCCTGCGCTACACCCACGCCAAGCGCAGCAACCATTTCATTTCCTTCATTTCCATCGTGTCCATGGCGGGTATTGCGCTGGGTGTGATGGCGCTGATCGTGGTGCTCAGCGTGATGAACGGTTTCCAGGAAGAATTGCGCACGCGCATACTCGGCGTGGCTGCGCATCTTGAAATCAGCGGACCGGCAGACCGTCTGGCAGACTGGCGCGGCGTGCTGGCGCAGGCCAAACAGAATAAAAGCGTGATGTCCGGCGCGCCCTACGTCAACGCACAGGGCATGCTGGCCAATGGCGACCTGGTGCGCGGCGCGATCATTCGGGGCGTGGAGCCGGAACTGGAAAATCAGGTGGCCGACTTTGCGCAACATATGCGGGCAGGCAAGCTGACCGATCTCAAGTCCGGTGAATTCGGCATCATTCTTGGTGCGGAGCTGGCACGTGTGCTGAACGTATTCCCCGGCGACAAGCTGGTGTTGCTGACGCCGCAGGGCAATATCACGCCGGCTGGCGTCATGCCGCGCGTCAAGCAGTTCACCGTCACCGGCGTGTTCGAAGCGGGCATGTTCGAATACGACTCCGGCCTGGCACTCATCCATTTGCAGGATGCACAGAAACTGTTGCGGCTGGGCGATGATGTGTCGGGTGTGCGTTTGAAGCTTGATGAATTGTTCCGCGCACCATTCGTTACACGCGAGCTGTCGCAAAGCCTGAACGGCCAGTATTATCTGACCGACTGGACACAAAGCCACGCCAACTTCTTCCGTGCCGTGGCCATCGAGAAACGCATGATGTTCCTGATCCTGCTGCTGATCGTGGCGGTCGCCGCGTTCAACATTGTCTCCACGCTGGTCATGGCGGTCACTGACAAACAGTCAGACATTGCCATCCTGCGCACGCTCGGCACCCGGCCAGGTTCGATCATGACGATCTTCATTGTCCAGGGGGCGTTCATCGGTGTGATGGGTACCTTGATCGGTGTGGCCAGCGGGGTGCTGCTGGCGCTGAATCTCGAAACCGTGGTACCCATCATCGAGCGCATGGCCGGGATGGATTTGTTCCCGGCTGACGTGTATTACATCAACGAATTGCCGTCGAAACTGGTCTGGGACGACGTGGCGGTGATCGGTGGAATATCGCTGCTCATCAGCTTGCTGGCCACGCTTTATCCGAGCTGGCGCGCATCGCGCATCAACCCGGCGGAGGCGCTGCGCTATGAGTGAGATCGTGCTGCGCTGCACCGCGTTGAGTAAAATCTTCCGCCAGGGAAAAAATGACGTGCCGGTTCTGGGCAGCATCGATCTGGACGTTCATGCGGGTGAATCGCTTGCCATCGTTGGTGCGTCGGGGTCGGGCAAAAGTACGCTGCTGCATCTGCTGGGCGGGCTCGATTCGCCCACATCCGGTCAGGTCGAACTGCTGGGACGCAATCCCTTCGCCATTTCCGAAGCCGCGCGTTGCGAACTGCGCAACACTGCGCTGGGTTTCGTCTACCAGTTTCACCATCTGTTGCCGGAGTTTTCGGCGCTGGAAAATGCGGCCATGCCGCTCACCATTCGCCGTATGGACAGTGTTCAGGCGATGGCACGTGCGACTGAAGTACTGAACGAGGTGGGCCTGGGCCATCGCCTCGACCACCGTCCCGGCGAATTGTCCGGCGGCGAGCGTCAGCGGGTGGCCATTGCGCGCGCGCTGGTTACCCGCCCTGCGTGCATTCTGGCGGACGAACCCACCGGCAATCTCGATCGTCACACTGCCAATGCCGTGTTCGACCTGATGCGCGACCTCAATCGCAAACAGGCCACCAGCCTGATCGTCGTCACCCACGATGTTGAGTTGGCTGCGCGCATGGAGCGCCAGTTGCGGCTGGTGGACGGGACGCTGCAACCTCTTTAAGCGAACGGCGCGATGCGGATCAACCTCATCGCGTTTTGTTGCGGAATCTGGCTGTTGCAACAGCAGGCTCAGTTGCCGCCTGCGCAGTGGGTCTGGCTGCTGCCCCTGTTGTCAGCGGTGCTGTTGCTGCCACGTTATTCCAACCAAATAATTGAAAGCCTCCGGCGCGTGCTGGTTGCGCTGCTGTGCGCGGCGCTGGGGTTTGCCTGGGCCGCCTGGCGCGCGGATTTGAAACTGGCTGACCGCCTGCCGGAGCACTGGCAAGGCGTGGACATCACCCTGGTGGGGGTGGTGAATGATTTGCCGCAAGTCAACGCACGTGGCGAGCGCTTCGTGCTGGATGTCGAACAGGTCGCCACAGCAGGTGCACCCAGGCTGAAGCGCATCCAGTTGACCCGCTACTGGCCGCGCGGGACCGCACTTAACCAAACTGAACACAAGCCAACCGTACGGGCCGGTGAACGCTGGCAGTTCACGGTTCGGCTCAAGCGACCCTATGGCACCCACAATCCTCATGGTTTCGATCTCGAAGCCTGGATGCTGGAACGTGGCATCGCAGGATCGGGTTATGTGCGGGAACAGCCGCCGCCACAGCGCCTTGATGCACGCGCAGCTACGCCCGCCGCCTGGATAACCGTGACGCGTGCGGCCATCCGTGAACGGATTATGCTTGCCTTGGGGGATGCGCCCTATGCCGGAGTCATCGCCGCACTGGTGATCGGTGACCAGCGCAGCATCCCGCATGACCAATGGCGTTCGTTCACCCGCACCGGTGTCAATCATCTTCTATCGATCTCCGGGCTCCACGTCACCATGATTGCCGCGCTGGCCGGATGGCTGGTGGCGTTCGGCTGGCGTCGCTGGTCACGCGGAGCCGAGCGCTTGCCGGCAAAACAGGCGGGGCTGCTGGCCGCCGTGCTGGCTGCGTGTGCCTATGCTGTGCTGGCCGGGTTTCAGGTGCCGGCGCAGCGCACCTTGTTCATGCTGGTGGTGTTGGCGCTGGCGTTCTGGGGCAGGCGTCAGCCGCGCCCTTTTTCGGCGCTGACGTGGGCTCTGTTCATCGTATTGCTGATCGATCCGTGGGCCGTGTTATCCGCCGGATTCTGGTTGTCGTTCGGCGCCATGGCCGCGATCCTGTGGGTGACGTTCGGGCGGATGGCGCCGCCGGAAAAGCTACGCGGCTGGGTGACCGTGCAGGGTGCAGTCACCCTCGCGCTCGCACCGGCCTTGCTGCTGCTGTTTCAGCAGGTGTCGCTGATCTCGCCCCTCGCCAATGCCGTTGCCATTCCGGTTGTCAGCTGGCTGGTTACGCCGCTGGCATTATTGGGCGTGATTGCACCGCCGTTGTGGCATGCCTCAGCGTGGCTGATGAATTGGCTGGGGCAGGGGCTTATGTGGGCCAGTGCGCTGCCGTGGGCGGTGGTTGCGCGGCCTGCACCGGACGGGTGGGCGACGCTGCTGGCTGTCATCGGCACGGTCTGGTTATTGCTGCCACGCGGATTTCCATTGCGGATGCTGGGTGGGCTGTTGTGGTTACCGCTGCTGTTTCCCCTGCGCGCGAGCGTCGCCCCCGATACCTTCCTGACTGACGTGATCGACGTCGGTCAGGGTACCGCCATCCTGATCCGCACCGCCAATCATGCGCTGCTCTACGATACCGGCCCGGCGTTTGCGGATAGCGATGCCGGCGAGCGCATCATCGTGCCGTATCTGCGCTCCATCGGGATAGGTGCATTGTCTGGCATGATCGTTTCGCATGACGACAACGATCACACTGGCGGATTGCAATCCGTGCTGCGTGACATTTCAACCGACTGGTTGCTGCATAGCCTGCCCGCTGCAAGCTCCCTGCTCAAAACGGCACCGTTGCCTCGCCACTGTCAGCGTGGTCAGTCTTGGCAATGGGATGGTGTGCGCTTCGAGATACTTAATCCGCAGGCCAAGGCGTATGCCGATGGCAATCGCCGCGACAACGATTACAGCTGCGCGCTCAAAGTCAGCCTGGGCAAGCAGAGTTTGCTGATCACCGGGGATGCCGAGCGGCGCGGTGAGCTTGAACTGCTGGAGTCCGGTGCCGATCTGTCAGCCACCGTGCTGATGGTTGGGCATCATGGCAGCCGCACCTCGTCGCTGGCTGAGTTTGTCGAGCAGGTGCAACCGCGCGTGGGGGTATTCACCGTGGGCTATCGCAACCGTTTCAATCATCCGCATCCGCAGGTCTTGTCCCGTTACCGCAAGCTGGGGGCACTCATTCTGCGCAGTGACAGGGATGGACTCATCCGCTTGTCGTTTGGCAAAGCAGGCGTGGTGGCCTCAGAATATCGTTCGTCTCACAGCCGCTACTGGCATACCCACTTCCCCCCATGAACGAAACTGCCCGCCCCCGCTGTTTTGATGCCACCGATCTGGAAACCGCCCGGCAGGCGCTGGCACGCGTGTTGCCGGTGGCGGAGAACGACCTGCCGTGGCGGGCGCTGGCGCATGCACACGCGCAACTAGGCAGCAGTGTCGCGTTTTCTCACAGCGTGGGCACGGCGCTGATTGTGGCGGAGTTGCGAGTGGGGGCGGATGCGGTGGCGGCGGCTTTGCTGCATGACTGTCTGGGCAAGGCACCTGAGTTCGATGCCGAGTTTGGTACGGCCGCGCGTCTGGCGCGCGGGGTGGAGGCGATGGCACGCATCGAAATATTGGCGGCCAGCGCGACGGACAAGCGCATTGATCCGCATGCGCAGCTCGAAGCCTTGCGTCAGATGGTGCTGGCGATGGTGGAAGATATCCGCGTGGTGCTGGTGAAGCTGGCGGAGCGCACCCATGCCTTGCGCTGTGCGGCCAATCAGGACGCTGAAACCAGAGAGGCGTTGGGGCAGCAGGCACGCGAACTGTTTTCGCCGCTGGCGAACCGGCTTGGCGTGTGGCAGATCAAGTGGGAGATGGAGGACTGGGCGTTCCGCTATCTGGAGGCCGACGCCTACAAAACCATTGCGGCGAAGCTCGACGAGAAGCGTATTGATCGCGAGGGCTATATCAAGGGCATCATCGAGCGCTTGCAGACCGAGCTTGCGCTGCATGGGATCGAGGCTGACGTGAGCGGCCGCCCCAAACACATCGCCAGCATTGTCAACAAGATGCGGCGCAAGCACTTGAGCTTTGAGCAGTTGTACGACATTCGTGCGGTGCGTGTGCTGGTTCGGCACGAGATTGACTGCTACACGGTGCTGGGCCTGGTGCATAACCTGTGGCAGCCGATTCCGGGCGAATTCGACGATTACATCGCGCATCCCAAAAGCAATGATTACCGCTCGCTGCACACGGCGGTGATCGGCCCGGAGGATCGTGCGCTCGAGGTGCAGATTCGCACCTTCGATATGCACAACCATGCCGAACTCGGTGTGGCCGCGCACTGGCGCTACAAGGAAGGCGGCCGGCAGGATGCTCAGTACGAGGAGAAAATTGCCTGGCTGCGGCGCATTCTGGAATGGAAGGATGATGTTGCCGATAGCAGCGAGTTCGCCGAGCAGTTCAAGACCGAGCTGTTTCATGATCAGGTCTATGTGCTGACGCCGCAGGGTCGGGTGGTGGCGCTCGACCGGGGCGCCACGCCGGTGGACTTTGCCTACGCGGTGCACACCGATCTGGGGCATCGTTGTCGCGGTGCCAAGATCAATGGTGCGATGGTGCCGCTGAATACGGTGCTGGAAAATGGTCAGCGAGTCGAGATCGTGGTCGCGAAGGAAGGCGAGCCGAGCCGTGACTGGCTGAATACGGCGCTGGGGTATCTGGTCACCCATCGTGCACGTTCCAAGGTGCGCGCGTGGTTCCGCCAGCGCGATGTGGGCGAGCAGGTGAGTCTGGGTCGCACCCTGTTTGAGAAGGAACTCAAGCGCCTGGGTGTGGTGAGCGTGAATCAGGAAAAGCTCGCGCAACGTCTCAAGTTCAGCAAGGTGGATGAATTTTTTGCTGCACTTGGCCGGGGTGATGTGAGCCAGCGAGATCTGATCCATGCCTTGCAGGAGTCGGGCAAATCCGCGCCCGCGCTGGTCCCGACAGCCAAGCCGCGCACCCGTGCAAAAACGGGTAATCCGGTCACGATTCCGGGTTTGGGTGACGTGCCGCTGACGCTGGCGCGCTGCTGCAAACCGCAGCCGCCGGATGCCATCCTGTCCTACACCACGGTGGGGCGCGGTCTGACGGTGCACCGCGCAGACTGCGCATCACTGCGGCGCGCCAACCCGGAACGCGTGATGCCGGCCGAATGGGTGCTCGATGCGGGTGCGGCATTTGAAGTGAATATCCGGCTGAAAGCCTTCGACCGCCAGGGACTGCTGCGCGACATTTCCGATGTCATCGCCAAGGACAAACTCGACGTGTTGCGGGTCAATACCGAGAGCCAGGGCGAATATGCCAACATGCAGCTTACTGTGCGCATCAAGGAGTTGCAGCAGTTGTCGCGCTTGCTGGCGCGCCTGCAGCATGTGCAGAACGTGATTGAAGTGAGTCGCGATTGATCGTGTGGAAATTGATTTTGTAATTCTGACGTCAAAATGCAACCCGAATCAGAAAACTCTTTGGAAAACGAGGCACCCGAAACAGTGGAAGCCGGGGACCCGCGGCGACTGCCCTGGTGGCGCAACTGGAAAGTGATGCTGCCTGTGTGGCTCGCAATGGGCGGGCTGGTGTGGCTGGGCTTGTATTTCAAGGTTGACCACAGCGTGATCGCGGGCAGCGTGGTGGCCGTGGGCCTGATTTCCAATGCGTTTGCCTGGTTGCTGGGGCTGGTGGCGCTGGTGCCGATCATCGGTCCGATCATCGTCAAGGTGTTGTCGATCGGCTTTGTCTGGCTGCTCAATGCAGTGGGCTATCTGGTGTCCTATATTGCCATCCGGCGCGGCTACTCCAGGGATGTCTTGACGTATCGCGGTCTGACGGTAGCGGTCATCATCGGTATCGTCATTGGCTTCGTGCTCGGCAAGCTGGTTTAAGGATGTACATATTCCTCAGGCTGTTCGTCCTGAGGCTGCCAACGGGATCAATTCGCGTTTGCTTGGGGCTGTTTAACAGCAGCCAGAATAGTCCGTGCCAGTTGCTGCAGGCCGCTGTGGGACAGGTCCGAGGCAGTGAAAGCCAGATCGGCCGGTGAGGGTGCGTAATTCGTTGCCAGCGATTTATTGTAGGCCGGGTCGTAATGCTGCTCCAGCAAGGCAGTGACCAGATCATCCCAAGCATGCTGGCTGGCCAGCGTTCGCCAGGCCGTCACCATCTCGTTGCCACGCAGTGTGCTGAGATGGGCGAGCTGGCGATTGATATCGTCGGGGTCTTGCAGAAAATGCGCGTAGTCTTCGGTGAGCAGTTTGACGCGCGCGGCCAGCGGGACCTCCAGCCGGACACAGGGACTGGCGCGCATGGCGGTCATCAGCGCGTCGGGGATGCGCAGCACGCCGATTTTCTTGCTTTCGGATTCCACAAACACCGGTCGCACGGGATCAAAGTGGCTGAGCGCAGACCAGATGGCGCTTTCGAATCTTTTTTGCGGCGGCTGGGGCTGGTCTGGCAACGCCCCCAGTAGTGAGCCGCGATGGGCGGCCAGCGCTTCGAGATCAAGCACCTGTGCGCCTTCATTGGCCAACGCCAGCAACAAACGGCTTTTGCCGCTGCCGGTGGGCGCGCACACGACACGATAGCTCAGGCTGGCCGGCAGGCTGGCGAGTTCGGCGATGACATGACGTCGATAGGCTTTGTATCCGCCATCGAGTTGCATCGCGGTGAAGCCGATTTTCTGCAGAATATGGGTCATCGATCCGCTGCGACCGCCGCCGCGCCAGCAAACCACCAGTGGATGATACGACTTGGGCTTGTCAGCGAAATGGTTTTCGAGATGCCGGGCGATATTGCGTGAGACCAGTGCGGCCCCAAGTTTTTTGGCTTCAAACGATGAAACCTGCTTGTATAGTGTGCCGACACGCTCACGCTCGGCATTGTCCAGTACAGGCAAATTGATTGCGCCGGGAATGTGGTCTTCCGCAAACTCACCGGGGGACCGGACATCGATCACCTCGTCAAAGGCATGCAGTTCTGCTACGGTGGCAAAGCGCAAGCGGGTTCAACTTTCAGGAAAAACGTACGTGGAAACAATCAAACTAACGCAATTTTCACACGGTGGCGGCTGCGGCTGCAAAATCGCTCCGGCCGTGCTGAAGGATATTCTGTCACAGTCCGCCCCCATGGCGGCCTTTGCCAACCTGCTGGTGGGAACGGAGTCGAGCGACGATGCGGCGGTTTATCGGCTGAATGACAGCCAGGCCATCGTCGCGACCACCGATTTCTTCATGCCGATTGTGGACGATGCTTTCGATTTTGGTCGCATCGCGGCGACCAATGCCTTGTCGGACATTTACGCCATGGGAGGCAAGCCTTTGTTTGCCCTGGCGATTGTGGGCATGCCGATTGGCAAGCTGCCGGTTGAAACCATACGCCAGATCCTGGCGGGCGGCGAAGCGGTGTGCCGCGAAGCGGGCATTCCGATTGCCGGTGGCCATTCCATCGATGCGCCGGAACCAATTTATGGCCTGGTGGGGATTGGTGTGGTGCACCCCGACCAGGTTAAACGCAACAACGCGGCCAAAGCAGGCGATGTGCTGATACTGGGCAAACCACTGGGCGTGGGGATCCTGTCGGCTGCCCTGAAGAAGGGCCAGCTCTCGGCTGAAGGCTATGCAAAGATGATCGAGATCACCACGCAGCTGAATACCGTGGGGACCGCGTTGAGTCAGCTGGACGGGGTGCACGCGATGACCGATGTCACCGGTTTTGCTCTGCTGGGGCATCTGCTGGAAATCGCGCGCGGTTCGCAATTATCGGCACACGTGACCTTTGACCGGGTGCCGGTGATCGAGGAAGCGCTATTCCACGCGCAGGCAGGCGTGGCAACCGGTGCTGCTGAGCGTAACTGGGTGAGCTATGGAGCGGATGTCGAAGTGGGCGCGGATGTGGCCGAGTGGCAACGCGCCTTGCTGTGTGATCCACAAACCAGCGGTGGCTTGCTGATTGCGTGTGATCCGTCGGTCGAAAATGAAGTGCTGGCAGCTTTCAGGAAACATGGGTTTGCTGCGGCCAAAACGATAGGGCATCTCGGCGCAGACGCGCCGCGTGTCCTGGTGAGTGCGTCCTAGACGATCTTGAGCGTCGCGGTTTTTCGGTCTTCCGAGCGCCGGCTGGTAATCTGGCGCCGGTCGGCAGAAAGGCCGGAGGGCAATGCCGCATCGCGCGGGGCGATCCGGCGGTCGCCCAAACGGCGCTCTAACGGAATGAACTCAACATCGTAAACGGGTAGTGCCGACATGGCTATATCCTTGGTTTGTCGAGATATTGACAATTGTAGTCAATATTTCGACAAATTTACAATCGTATAATCGACCTGCCAGCGGTTTATTTGTGCCGTTTGTCGGGGCAACGCAACAAATCAGTGCGGCGCGGCGCGGGCTAGACGCAGTTTTTCACGTTCCCATTCACGGTCTTTCTCGGCTGCGCGCTTGTCGTGCTGCTTTTTACCCTTTGCCAGGCCAATGTCCAGTTTGATGCGGCCTTTTGAAAAATGCATGTTAAGCGGCACCAGGGTATAGCCCGCCCGCTCGGTCTTGCCGATGAGCTTATTGATTTCGGCGGCGTGGAGCAGGAGCTTGCGGGAACGCGTGGGGTCCGGAAGGATATGGGTGGACGCAGCGAGCAATGGGCTGATGTGACAGCCAATCAGATAGACAGTGCCATTCTTGATGACCACATAGGCTTCTTTCAACTGTACCCGGCCTGCGCGTATGGCTTTGACTTCCCAGCCTTCGAGCACGAGTCCGGCCTCGAATTTTTCTTCGATAAAATAATCGTGGAAGGCTTTTTTGTTGTCGGCGATGCTCATGGCAGAAGGGCTTGCGTACAATTCTCGATTTTACAAGGCTTTAGGGACTCATGGCGCGTGTGGAAAAAAGTGTGCTGGTGGCACACCCCCCCGAACGCATGTTCGATCTGGTAGATCGGGTCGAGGATTACCCGGCTTTCCTGCCCTGGTGTGGGGGAACCGAGTTGATAACCCGCGACGAAGACCGCACTGTGGCAACCATACACATTGCGTATATGGGTATTCGTCAGAGCTTTACAACTGAGAATACCAAGACGCGGCCGCAAGAAATGCGAATTAAATTGAAAGATGGCCCCTTCTCCGAACTGAAAGGCGACTGGATGTTTCTTCCGCTGGGCGATAATGCCTGCAAGATTGAATTCCGTTTGCAGTATGTGTTTTCCAGTCGGGTGCTGGAAACTATTCTGGCGCCGGTGTTCAGTCACATCACCAATACTTTTGTCGATGCTTTTGTGCGTCGCGCTGACGAGGTGTATCCCGCATGAATGCAGCCGGTATCAATGTGGAAGTCACTTATGCGCTTCCCGAAAAACAGGTTTTGCTGCAGGTTCAGCTGGCTGAAGGGGCAACCGTGGAAGATGCGATTCGCGCTTCCGGGGTGATGGCGTCATTCCCTGACATCGATCTCGCCAGGAACAAGGTTGGCATTTTCAGCAAACTGGTCAAACTGGATGAAACGGTGCGGGACAAGGACCGTGTGGAGATTTATCGCCCGTTGATCGCCGATCCCAAGGAGGTGCGCCGCAAGCGTGCAGAAGAAGGAAAAGTGACCAAAAAAGGCGGGGGTGATGCAGCATCCGAAAAAAAGGAGGAAGCAGACAAGCCTGCCGCCGGGTGAAATGGCCTTCGTGCCTGGTTTACTTGCAAAAGTCGGAGATGGCTTTTTGGCTATTGGTTAATGCCGCATTGCGTGCAGCCTCATCCATATAGACGCGCTGCCCGGCGCTGTTGGTTGTGTAGGTACGAGGCGTATTTTGCAAGGTGCTGAGGTTCTTGCGTGCCTTGTCGCAGTTTTCACGCTGGACGCGCGCCTGTTCGGCCTCTTTGTCAGCCTTGGCGCGGGCCTCTTCAGCGTCCTTGCGGCGTTTTTTGTATGCCTGATCCTGATCGTTAAGCGATTGCGTGGCCTGCGAGGTGGCCTCCGCCTGTCCGGCCGCAGGGTTCTTGATCGTTTCGACGTTTACCGTGGGCGGCTGATCCGCGTAATGCACTTTTCCCTGGCCATCGGTCCATTTATACAGTTCGGCATGCGCACTCGCCGCGAACAGCAGGGCACTCAAAAATAAAAGCCTCCCGGCACCTGTCCGGAAGGCTTGATTGCTGCATTGTGACAAATCAATCACCGACTTTGATCATCGGATAGTTCATCTGGGCCAAACCCTTCTGGATATGGTCTCTGGCCAACTTGACCTGTGTCATCACGGTGTTGCTGTCGCCTTTTGCAGCGGCTGCATCAGCC
>CAYGMS010000010.1:17099-20864 GCA_964350905.1 uncultured Thiobacillus sp.
CGCGTATAATTCCGCTTTGCTATAAGGAAAGCCCATGCGTGTTCTTCAAAAAGCGCTGACGTTCGACGACGTTCTGCTCATTCCCGCCTATTCCGCCATTCTTCCCCGTGAGGTCAGTCTGTCTACACAGTTGACTCGCACGATTTCCCTGAACCTCCCTCTGCTATCGGCCGCGATGGATACGGTGACCGAGGCGCGTCTGGCGATTACGCTGGCGCAGGAGGGCGGCATCGGCATCATTCATAAAAACATGAACACCGAGATGCAGGCGGCCCAGGTAGCGGCGGTCAAGCGCTTTGAGTCGGGCGTGGTCAAGGATCCCATTACCGTTGCACCGCAGATGACAGTGCGTCAGGTGCTTGACATTACCCGCACGAAGCGTATTTCCGGCCTGCCAGTGATCGACGGCGGCAAGGTGGTCGGCATTGTCACCAATCGCGACCTGCGCTTTGAAACCAGCCTCGACCAGCCGGTGGCCAATATCATGACGCCAAAAGAGCGGCTGGTGACGGTGCAGGAAGGCGCCAACCTCGATGAGGCCATGGCGCTGCTGCACAAATACCGGCTCGAGCGGGTGTTGGTGGTGAACGAAGCGTTTGAATTGCGCGGCTTGATTACCGTCAAGGACATCCAGAAATCCAGCGAGCATCCGCTGGCGTGCAAGGACGCAATGGGCCGTCTGCGCGTAGGCGCGGCGGTGGGAACCGGTGAAGGCACCGAGGAACGCGTGGCCGCATTGGTGGCTGCGGGCGTCGACATCATTACCGTGGACACGGCACACGGCCACTCCAAAGGCGTGCTCGACCGGGTGCGCTGGGTTAAACAGAATTTCCCTGATGTGCAGGTGATCGGCGGCAATATCGCCACGGCATCTGCTGCATCGGCACTGGTTGAGCATGGTGCCGATGCGGTCAAGGTCGGCATCGGTCCTGGTTCCATCTGCACCACACGCATGGTCGCGGGTGTCGGGGTTCCACAAATCACCGCTGTGGCCAATGTGGCGGCGGCGTTGGCGGGCAGCGGCGTGGGCGTGATTGCAGACGGTGGCATTCGCTACTCGGGTGACATCGCCAAGGCGCTGGCCGCTGGCGCCAGCTGTGTGATGCTCGGCGGTCTGCTTGCCGGCACCGAAGAAGCGCCGGGTGAAGTTGAATTATTCCAGGGGCGTTCGTACAAGTCCTACCGCGGCATGGGCTCGCTCGGGGCCATGCAGCAGGGTTCCAGTGACCGCTACTTCCAGGACAACGAAAAAAGCGTCGAAAAACTGGTGCCAGAAGGTATTGAAGGTCGCGTGGCCTACAAGGGCAGCGTGCTTGGTGTAATCCACCAGTTGATGGGCGGTTTGCGATCCAGCATGGGTTACCTTGGTGTGGCCAACATTCCCGATATGCATGCCAAGGCCGAGTTCGTTGAAATCACCTCGGCCGGCGTGCGCGAATCGCACGTGCACGACGTGCAGATCACCAAGGAAGCGCCGAACTACCGTGTCAATTGACATGAATTCACGCAGGGTAATTGAGGCGCTGCTGCTTTCCGTTGGCCTGGTCGTGGCGGCCTGGGTGTTGGGGCAGGCCTTGCTGCAATTCAAGCAGGCCGATCGTGGCGTCGAGGTCAAGGGGCTTGCCGAACGCGAAATCCCGGCGGATACAGCCATCTGGCCGGTCGCATTCAGCGAAGCAGACAACGATTTGCCCAGGCTGTATCAGACCCTGCAGGAAAAGAACGTAAAAATTGCTGCTTTTCTTCAGGCCAGCGGTTTCAAGCCTGAGGAGGTTTCGGTTTCCGCGCCGTCGATCACCGATCGCCTGGCACAGGACTACGGCAACGCCCAGCTGGCAGAACGCCTGCGGTATAGCGGTAAATCGACACTCACCGTTTATACCCGGCAGGTCGACCGCGTGCGTGAGGCAATGGCGCACCTGGGCGAACTCGGCAAGCAGGGCATCGCCCTGTCGCCGGATAATTATGAAAGCCGTACACAGTTCCTGTTCACCGGTCTCAATGCGCTCAAACCAGCCATGATTGAGGAAGCGACCAAGAACGCACGTATCTCCGCCGAGAAATTCGCCAAGGATTCGGATAGCCGTCTGGGCAAGATCCGGCGAGCCAATCAGGGCCAGTTCTCCATCGAAGACCGCGACGCCAGCACGCCCTATATCAAAAAAGTACGCGTGGTGTCATCGGTCGAATATAGCCTCGTCGATTAATCTTCACCGGGCGACCCCGGCCAGCCATGCACCAGAAAATTCTCATCCTCGATTTCGGTTCCCAGTACACTCAGCTTATTGCACGCCGCGTGCGCGAAGCCGGAGTGTATTGCGAACTGCATTCTCACGACGTGGCCGAAGTGTTCATCCGCGATTTTGCCCCCGCCGGCGTCATTCTCTCCGGCGGCCCAAGTTCGGTGTACGAGGACGAAACGCCGCGGGTACCGCAAGTCGTGTTTGAACTGAATGTGCCGGTGCTGGGAATTTGCTACGGCATGCAGACCATGGCGGCGCAACTGGGTGGCAAGGTGGAAAATGCGGCCAAACGCGAGTTCGGCTACGCCGAAATCCGCGCACATGGCCATACAGCCCTGCTGCGCGATATTCAGGACCGCGTCAACGACGAAGGCCATGGGCTGCTCGACGTGTGGATGAGCCATGGCGACAAGGTCACCGCGTTGCCACCTGGCTTCAAGCTGATGGCTTCCAACGCCGCCACCCCGATCGCCGCGATGGCCGATGAAGCGCGCAAGTTCTATGGCGTGCAGTTCCATCCAGAAGTCACCCACACCCTGCAGGGCAAGACCATTCTCAACCGCTTCGTGCGTGACCTGTGCGGCTGCGCGGGCGACTGGAACATGCCTGATTACGTGGATGAAGCCATCGGCCGCGTGCGTAGCGAGGTCGGCAGCGACGAAGTCATCCTCGGCCTGTCCGGCGGGGTCGACTCCTCGGTGGTCGCCGCGCTGCTGCATCGCGCCATCGGCACCCAGCTCACCTGCGTCTTCGTCGACAACGGCCTGCTGCGGCTGAACGAGGCCGAGCAGGTGATGCAAACCTTTGCTGACAACCTCGGTGTCAAGGTCATTCATGTCGATGCGCGCGACCGCTTCATGGACGCGCTTGCCGGCGTCACCGATCCTGAGCAGAAGCGCAAGATCATCGGCCGCGAATTCGTCCACGTGTTCCAGGAAGAAGCCGAAAAGCTGCCCAAGGCCAAATGGCTGGCGCAGGGCACCATCTATCCCGACGTCATCGAATCGGCCAGCGCCAAAACCAAGAAGGCGCACACCATCAAGAGCCACCACAACGTTGGTGGCCTGCCCGATACCCTGCATCTGAAACTGCTTGAACCCTTGCGCGAACTGTTCAAGGATGAAGTGCGTGAACTGGGTGTGGCGCTGGGTCTGCCGCATGACATGGTCTACCGTCATCCCTTCCCCGGCCCCGGCCTGGGCGTGCGCATTCTCGGCGAAGTGAAGCGCGAATATGCGGACTTGCTGCGTCTTGCCGATGCCATCTTCATCGATGAGCTACGCATCTCGGGCTGGTACGAGAAAACCAGCCAGGCGTTCACCGTTTTCCTGCCGGTCAAGTCGGTCGGTGTGATGGGCGATGGCCGTACCTACGATTATGTCGTTGCCCTGCGCGCCGTGGTTACCAGCGACTTCATGACCGCCCACTGGGCCGAACTCCCTTACACCCTGCTCGGCAAGGTCTCCAATCGCATCATTAACGAAGTGCGCGGCATCAACCGTGTCGTCTATGACATCAGCGG
>CAYGMS010000011.1:0-19335 GCA_964350905.1 uncultured Thiobacillus sp.
CCGCGAAGGCGGCCGCACCGTTGGTGCTGGCGTCGTAGCCAAGATCGAAGAGTAAGTACAGTCATGACAAACCAGAAAATCCGCATCCGCCTGAAGGCGTTTGACTACAAACTGATTGACCAGTCAGCGCTCGAAATCGTGGAAACGGCCAAGCGTACTGGTGCCGTGGTCAAGGGTCCGGTGCCGTTGCCTACCTCGATTGAGCGTTTTGACGTGCTGCGCTCGCCGCACGTCAACAAGACTTCGCGTGACCAGTTTGAGATTCGCACCCATCGTCGTCTGATGGACATCATGGATCCAACTGACAAAACGGTTGATGCATTGATGAAGCTGGATTTACCGGCTGGTGTTGACGTCGAAATCAAGTTGTAAAAATTGAGGGGCGCAGGTATACTGCCGCCCCTTCAGCAGTATCAATAGTCGCCGGTCAATTGTAATCGGCACCTACAAACCTTGCTGGCGGCTTCGGTTGCCAGCTTGAGATAGGACATACAAAAATGAGTATCGGGCTCGTTGGCCGCAAGGTCGGCATGACCCGCATTTTCACCGAGAACGGCGCGTCCGTTCCGGTGACCGTGCTGGAAATGTCAAACAATCGTGTGACGCAAGTGCGCACGTCAGAAAATGATGGTTACTCCGCTGTTCAGGTTGCCTATGGCAGCCGTCGCAATAGCCGCGTAACCAAATCGCAAGCAGGTCATTTCGCCAAGGCAGGTGTGGATGCGGCAGAGTTGATGCGCGAATTTCGTGTGTCGGCGGATGTGGCTGCCCAGTACCAGGCGGGTGCAGCCGTTTCTGTCGAAGTCTTTTCGGCTGGACAGAAGGTGGATGTCACCGGTGTGACGCAGGGCAAAGGCTTTGCGGGCACCATCAAGCGCCATCACTTCAAGTCCCAGGGTGCCACGCACGGTAACTCGCGTTCGCACAACGTGCCGGGTTCAACCGGCATGTGTCAGGATCCGGGTCGGGTGTTTCCGGGCAAGCGCATGTCGGGCCATATGGGTGCGGTGACCTGTACCAAGCAGAATCTCGAAGTGGTGCGTGTGGATCTTGAACGTGGGCTGGTCCTGCTGAAGGGTGCCGTTCCCGGCTCCAAGGGTGGTCATGTCGTGGTGCGCCCGGCAGTGAAGGGAGGTGCCTAATGGATTTATCCGTTATTAACGATCAGGGCCAACATGTAAACAGTCTTGCTGCGTCGGACGAGACATTCGGCCGCGAGTACAACGAAGCACTGGTGCATCAGCTGGTGACTGCATTCCAGGCCAACGCTCGCAGCGGTAACCGTGCGCAGCAGACGCGTGCCGAAGTGACGGCCTCCACGCACAAGCCGTGGCGTCAAAAGGGCACCGGCCGTGCGCGCGCAGGCCGTACCTCCAGCCCGATCTGGCGTGGTGGTGGTCATGCGCACCCGAGCAAGCCGAATGAGAATTTCACGCACAAGGTCAACCGTAAAATGTATCGTGCCGGCCTGGCGAGCATTCTGTCGCAGCTGGCGCGGGACGGTAAGCTCAAGGTAGTTGAGAGTCTGGGTATTGATTCGCCGAAAACCAAGGTGCTTGCGGGCAAGCTGAAATCGATGGGTTATGGCAAGGTCATGATCATTGCTGACAGTGTGGATGAGAATCTGTGGCTGTCATCGCGCAACTTGCCGAATGTCTACGTGGTCGAGCCGCATCAGGCGGATCCGTGGAGTCTGGTCAAGTTCGGTAACGTGCTGATCACCGCAGCGGCGATCAAGCAGTTTGAGGAGATGGTGTAATGGGTGCGATCAGTCAAGAGCGTCTGCTCAAAGTCATACTCGCGCCGGTGATCTCCGAAAAGAGCACGCGCGTAGCGGACAAAATGAATCAAGTGGTATTTCGTGTGCTGCCCGATGCGACCAAGCAGGAAATTGGCGAGGCTGTTGCCAGCCTGTTCAAGGTCGAGGTTACGGGTGTGCAAGTGCTGAACGTCAAGGGCAAGGTCAAGCGCTCCGGTCGTGTCACGGGTCGCCGTGACAACTGGAAGAAAGCGTATGTCACCCTGAAGCCGGGTCAGGACATCGACTTCGCGTCCGGTCTGTAAGGGAGAACATCATGGCATTGATTAAAGTCAAACCCACATCAGCCGGCCGCCGTGCGGTCGTCAAGGTTGTTACGCCTGGCTTGCATAAAGGCAAGCCAGTTGCAGCGCTGCTGGAGCCCAAAAAGCGTGGTTCCGGTCGTAACAATAATGGTCATATCACGGTGCGTCACAAGGGTGGCGGGCACAAGCAGCATTACCGCGTGGTGGATTTCCGTCGCAACAAGGACGGCATTCCGGCAAAGGTTGAGCGGATTGAGTATGACCCCAACCGCACGGCACATCTGGCGTTGCTGTGCTACGCCGATGGCGAACGTCGCTACATCATTGCGCCGCGTGGCATTGCAGCAGGCGCGCAATTGTTGAATGGTATCGAAGCCCCAATCAAGCCGGGTAACTGTCTGCCACTGCGCAGCATCCCGGTCGGCAGCACAGTGCATTGCGTTGAGATGATGCCCGGCAAGGGCGCGCAAATTGCCCGTTCCGCTGGCACCTCGGTACAGCTGCTGGCGCGTGAAGGCAGTTATGCTCAGTTGCGTCTGCGTTCGGGCGAGATACGCAAGGTGCACGTCGATTGCCGTGCGACCTTGGGCGAAGCGGGCAACGAAGAGCACAGCCTGCGTTCGATTGGCAAGGCTGGCGCAAATCGCTGGCGTGGTATTCGCCCGACTGTTCGTGGCGTGGTGATGAACCCTTGTGACCACCCGCACGGTGGTGGTGAAGGTCGTACCGCAGCGGGCCGTCATCCGGTCAGCCCGTGGGGTACGCCGACCAAAGGCTATCGCACCCGCAGCAACAAGCGCACCTCCAACATGATCGTCCGCCGCCGTCAGGCGCGCTGATTGAGGTAGAAAGATATGGCACGTTCAATTAAAAAAGGCCCGTTCGTAGATGGGCATTTACTGAAGAGAATTGAGGCTGTCCGCAGCTCCAATGACAAGCGCCCGGTCAAAACCTGGTCGCGTCGTTCCACTGTGCTGCCCGATTTCATCGGACTGACGATCGCTGTACATAACGGTCGTCAACATGTGCCGGTGTTCGTGACCGAGAATATGGTTGGTCACAAACTGGGTGAGTTTTCGCTGACGCGTACCTTCAAGGGACACGTTGCGGACAAGAAAGCGAAGAAATAAGGAGCGCATGATGGAAGTTTCTGCGATTTTGCGTGGTACGCGCTTGTCCGCACAGAAGGGCCGCCTGGTTGCTGACCAGATCCGTGGTCTGCGTGTTGAAAAAGCGTTGAATATCCTGGCCTTCAGCCCCAAAAAGGGCGCGGAGATTATCAAGAAAGTGCTTGAGTCGGCAATTGCCAATGCTGAGCACAATGAAGGTGCCGACATCGATGCCCTGAAGGTCAAAACGATCTATCTGGACCAGGGTTCGGTTCTGAAGCGCTTTACTGCGCGCGCCAAGGGCCGCGGCAACCGTATTAGCAAGCCAACCTGTCACATCACTGTGACGGTTGGGGATTAAGGAAGCGGCATGGGACAAAAAATACATCCGATTGGGTTCCGTCTTGGTGTTCAGCGTATCTGGACGGCAAAGTGGTATGGCTCGAACCGCAATTTCGCCAGCACGCTGCTTGAAGATATCAAGGTGCGCGATTATCTGAAAAAGAAACTCGCCCATGCGTCGGTGTCCAAGGTTCTGATCGAGCGCCCGGCAAAAAATGCTCGCATCACGATTTTCAGTGGCCGCCCCGGGGTGGTCATTGGTAAAAAGGGCGAAGACATTGAAGTGCTGCGCGGTGAGCTTGCCCGCCTGATGTCGGTTCCGGTGCATGTCAACATTGAAGAAGTGCGCAAGCCTGAAACCGATGCACAAATCATCGCCGACGGCATTGCGCAACAGCTGGAAAAGCGCGTGATGTTCCGCCGTGCCATGAAGCGCTCCATGCAAAATGCCATGCGCCTGGGCGCGCAGGGCATCAAGATCATGAGCTCGGGCCGCTTGAACGGCGCAGAGATCGCGCGTACTGAATGGTATCGCGAAGGCCGTGTGCCACTTCACACGCTGCGCGCTGAAATCGATTATGGCTTTTCGGAAGCGAAAACCACCTACGGCATCATTGGTGTCAAAGTATGGGTTTACAAGGGCGACACGCTCGGTCGTGGTGAGGCGCCTGCGGTGGCCGAACAGGAAAAGCGCGGCAAGAAATCAGGAGTGAAACATGCTGCAGCCAGCTAGAAGAAAATTCCGCAAGGAGCAGAAGGGCCGTAATACGGGTCTGGCAACTCGCGGCGCCAATGTGAGTTTTGGTGATTTTGGTTTGAAGGCGGTTGGCCGTGGTCGTTTGACTGCGCGTCAGATTGAAGCGGCACGCCGTGCCATGACTCGCCACATCAAACGCGGTGGTCGTATCTGGATCCGTATTTTTCCGGACAAGCCGATTTCCCGTAAGCCTAATGAAGTCCGTATGGGTAATGGTAAAGGTGCGCCGGAATACTACGTGGCTGAAATTCAGCCAGGTAAGGTCTTGTACGAGATGGATGGCGTGAATGAGGAATTGGCGCGTGAGGCGTTTCGTTTGGCAGCCGCCAAATTGCCGATCGCTACGACGTTCGTTACCCGCATGATCGGGAGCTAAGTGATGAATACAAAAGAAATGCGCGGCAAGGATGCCGCAGAATTGAAGCAGGAACTTGAGTCCCTGTTGCGTGCCCACTTTGCGCTGCGTATGCAGGTGGCCACACAACAGTCGGCCAAAACTGCTGATTTGGGCAAGCTTCGTCGCGATATTGCCCGGGTCAAGACCATTATGCGCGAGAAGGCAGGTCAAGCATGACTGAAGTGAATAAAACCGTTCGCACCCTGACTGGGCGTGTCGTCAGTGACAAGATGAACAAGACCGTTACGGTGCTGGTTGAGCGCCGCGTCAAGCATCCGCTGATTGGCAAGGTGATTCGCCTGTCCAAGAAGTACCATGCTCACGATGAAAACAATGAGTTTCATGAGGGTGACATGGTCCAGATCGAAGAGTCGCGCAAGTTGTCGCGCACCAAGGCCTGGGCAGTCAGCAAATTACTTGGGCGCGCACGCGTTTAAGTCTTGCGTTAAAAGTTAAGGCTCGGTACAATGCCGGGTTTTCCGGTTGGTGAGCCGGTTGGTTTGTATCCGGTTCGCTGACTCAAGCAATCCTGCGTATTGCAGGTTTTCTCCCGAACGGGATCCAAAACTGGTCACCGCTGAGTTTTATCAAGGCGTGGTGGATAAAGTTGGAGGCAACTAAATGATTCAGATGCAGTCCGTATTGGACGTGGCAGACAACACGGGTGCACGCTCGGTTATGTGCATCAAGGTGTTGGGCGGCAGTCATCGCCGTTATGCAAGTGTGGGCGACATCATCAAGGTCACCATTAAAGATGCGGCGCCGCGTGGCCGGGTTAAAAAAGGCGACGTGTACAACGCTGTTGTCGTGCGTACCGCCAAAGGTGTGCGCCGTCCTGACGGCTCGCTGGTGCGCTTTGATGGTAATGCGGCGGTCCTGTTGAACAGCAAGCTAGAGCCGATCGGCACCCGTATTTTTGGGCCGGTTACCCGTGAGTTGCGTACCGAGAAGTTCATGAAGATCGTCTCGCTTGCGCCCGAGGTTCTGTGAGAGGTAATCATGGCACGTATTCGTAAAAGCGATCAGGTGATCGTGTTAACCGGTAAAGACAAAGGCAAACGCGGCACTGTGCTGCGTGTGCTGGATAATGACCATCTGGTTATTGAGGGTGTGAATCGGGTTAAGAAACATCAAAAACCCAATCCCATGCGCAATATTCAGGGTGGTATTGTCGAAAAAGAGATGCCGATCCAGGCTTCAAATGTCGCATTGTTTAATGTGGGCACACAGAAGGCTGATCGCGTAGGTTCCAAGGTGCTGGAGGACGGCCGCAAAGTGCGCGTGTACAAGTCCAATGGCGAAATGGTCGACGCACAGGGGTAATCATGGCGCGTTTTCAAGAGTTTTATCGTGAGACGGTGGTGCCCAAGCTGGTTGAACAGTTTGGTTACAAGTCCGTCATGGAAGTTCCTCGTATTCAGAAGATCACTCTGAACATGGGTGTGGGTGAGGCGGTGGCTGATAAGAAGGTCATGGATCACGCAGTTTCGGATATGCAGAAGATTGCTGGCCAGAAGCCTGTCGTGACCAAGTCCAAAAAATCTATCGCTGGCTTCAAGATCCGTGACGATTATCCGGTTGGTTGCATGGTGACGCTACGTCGCACGCAGATGTATGAATTCCTGGACCGTTTAGTTTCGGTGGCGATGCCTCGTATCCGTGACTTCCGGGGCGTATCGGGGAAATCCTTCGATGGCCGTGGTAACTACAACATGGGTATCAAGGAACAGATTATTTTTCCTGAAATTGAGTACGACAAGATTGATGCGCTGCGTGGAATGAATATCACCTTCACCACCACCGCCAAGACTGACGATGAAGCGCGAGCTCTGCTTGCTTCCTTCAATTTCCCGTTCAAGAATTGAGGTAAGCATGGCTAAGTTATCTTTGATTAATCGTGAAGAAAAACGCGCTCGCATGGTGAAAAAATTCGCCGCGAAACGTGCTGAACTTAAAGCTGTGATTTCCAATGTGCAAACCAGTGATGAAGATCGCATGGCGGCGTACAAGACATTGCAGGAACTGCCACGCAATTCCAGCCCGGTTCGTCAGCGTAATCGCTGCCAGCTAACAGGGCGCCCGCGTGGTGTGTTCAGCAAATTTGGCTTGGGACGTAGCAAGCTGCGTGAGTATGCGATGCGCGGTGAGATCCCGGGCATCGTCAAGGCAAGCTGGTAAGGGGGAGACGATATGAGTATGAGTGATCCCATTGCGGACATGCTGACCCGCATTCGTAATGCGCAAATGGTTGAAAAAGGCGCTGTCACGATGCCGTCTTCCAAGGTCAAAGTGGCTATTGCCAAAGTGCTAAAGGATGAAGGTTATATTGAAAGCTTTGCCATTCGTGGCGAGGCTGGCAAGCCCGAGCTTGAATTGGAGCTTAAATACTACGCAGGTCGCCCGGTTATCGAGCGCATTGAGCGAGTGAGCAAGCCTGGTTTACGTGTTTATAAAGGTGCAGAAGATCTGCCGCGTGTGATGAATGGACTGGGCGTTGCCATTGTGTCCACATCAAGCGGGGTGATGACTGATCGCCATGCGCGCGCCAAAGGCGTGGGTGGTGAAGTCCTGTGCGTGGTTGCGTAAGAAGGAGCGGATATGTCACGTGTAGCGAATAATCCTATTACGTTGCCAAAGGGCGTCGAGATTACGCTGGGAAAAGAGATCTCGGTTAAAGGCCCCTTGGGCTTGCTAAATCAGGCGATGTCTAGCGATGTAACGGTTGCGCTGAATGACGGTGTGGTGACTTTCGCGCCGACGAGTGGGAGCATCCAGTCAAACGCCATGGCTGGAACCATGCGTGCACTGGTTAATAATATGGTGCAAGGCGTTTCCAAGGGTTTTGAGAAGAAACTGTTGCTGGTGGGCGTCGGTTATCGTGCCCAGGCGCAGGGCGATGCGCTTAACTTGACCTTGGGTTTCTCTCACCCGGTGGTGCACAAGATGCCCGCTGGCATCAAGGTGGAAACGCCCACGCAAACTGAAATCTTGATCAAAGGTGTCGATCGCCAATCCGTTGGCCAGGTTGCCGCTGATGTGCGTTCATATCGTCCTCCAGAGCCTTACAAGGGCAAAGGTGTTCGTTATAGCGACGAAGTTGTGATCAAGAAAGAAACCAAGAAGAAGTAAGGCTTAAGGACAGACAATGAACACCAAGCAATCACGGATTCGCAGAGCGCGCAAAACCCGCGCCAAAATCGCGGCCGTCAAGGCGATTCGCCTGGCAGTGCTCCGCACAAATAGCCATATCTATGCGCAAATTATTTCTGCGGATGGAGGCACGGTCATGACGAGTGCCTCGTCCAATGATAAAGAATTGCGCGCTGAACTGGGTAATGGTGGAAATGTGGCCGCAGCAGTGGCGGTGGGCAAGCGTCTGGCTGAAAAAGCCAAAGGCTTGGGAATTGAAAAAGTGGCTTTCGACCGAGCTGGCTTCAAGTTTCACGGGCGTGTAAAAGCCCTGGCTGAAGCGGCCCGCGAAGGCGGTTTGGTATTTTAACGAGGCAGAATCAAGATGGCCCGTACAGCACCTACAAGTAACGAAGAGCGCGGCGACGGCTTGCGCGAGAAGATGATTTCGATCAACCGTGTCACCAAAGTGGTGAAAGGTGGTCGGATCATGGGCTTCGCAGCCCTGACCGTGGTTGGCGATGGAGATGGTGGTATCGGCATGGGCAAGGGCAAGTCCCGCGAAGTGCCGGTGGCCGTACAGAAAGCCATGGAAGAAGCGCGCCGCAAACTGGTTAAAATCAACCTGAAGAGCGGCACCTTCCACCATACGGTGATAGGGCAGCACGGCGCTTCTCGCGTGTTGATTCAGCCGGCTTCTGAAGGTACCGGGATTATCGCAGGCGGCGCGATGCGTGCCGTTTTCGAGGTCATGGGCGTGCAGAACGTTCTGGCCAAGTGCCTCGGGTCGACCAATCCTTACAACGTTGTGCGCGCGACGATCGACGGCTTGATGAAAATGTCCACGCCGTCTGATATTGCGGCCAAGCGCGGCAAGTCTGTTGAAGACATCACGGGGTAAGTCATGAGCGAACAGAAAAAAATCAAGGTGACGCTGGCCAAGAGCCTGATTGGTACGAAGGCGGCTCATCGCGCCTGTGTGCGTGGCTTGGGTTTGCGTCGGATGCATCATACGGTTGAAGTGCTGGATACTCCGGAAAACCGCGGGATGATTACCAAGGTCGCCTATCTGGTGAAGTGCGAGGCTTAAATGGAACTGAATAACATTAAACCGGCTGATGGCGCAAAGAAAGACAAGCGTCGTGTAGGGCGTGGTATTGGCTCAGGCCTGGGTAAAACCGCTGGCCGTGGCCACAAGGGACAAAAATCCCGTTCGGGTGGCTACGTCAAGGTTGGCTTCGAGGGCGGCCAAATGCCGATGCATCGTCGCCTGCCAAAGCGTGGCTTCGTGTCTCTGACCAAGGCTGATACCGCACGCGTGCGCTTGTATGAACTGGCGTCTGTGGGTGTGGACGAGATCGATCTGCTGGTGCTGAAACAGGCTGGTATTGTCAAAGCCTCAGCCAGGTCGGCTAAAGTTTTTCTTTCTGGTGAACTCGGCAAAGCGGTCAAGCTGAGTGGTGTTGCTGTGAGCAAAGGTGCTCGGGCTGCGATTGAAGCGGCTGGCGGCACCGTCGCTGACTGAATCCGCGGGGAATCGCACTTTGGCAACGCCAAAAACAGGCTTGAATAAATTTGGTGATCTCAAGCGCCGCCTGCTTTTTTTGCTAGGCGCCTTGATTGTTTACCGGATCGGCACCTTTATTCCAGTACCGGGAATTGATCCCTTGGTTCTGGATGAATTGTTCAAGTCCCAGTCGAGTGGGATCTTGGGCATGTTTAACATGTTCTCGGGTGGAGCGCTGTCGCGTTTCAGCCTCTTTGCTCTGGGAATCATGCCGTATATTTCGGCGTCGATCATTGTTCAATTGATGACGACGGTTTCGCCTAAGCTCGAGGCCCTTAAAAAGGAGGGCGAGTCAGGTCGTCGAAAGATTACGCAATATACACGCTACGGAACTTTGTTCCTGGCGGTGTTTCAGGCTTTGGGCATATCCATTGCGCTTGAATCGCAGGCGGGTTTGGTTTTGGATCCGGGTATGGCATTCCGTATCATTTCGGTTTCGAGTCTGACCGCGGGCACGATGTTCTTGATGTGGTTGGGTGAACAGATTACCGAGCGCGGCTTGGGTAATGGTATCTCGATCATTATCTTTGCTGGCATCACAGCAGGCCTGCCTTCAGCGATTGGCGGCACGCTTGAGTTGACACGTACGGGGGCATTTTCAATACCGCTCGTACTGATGCTGTTTGTAGGCGTACTGCTGGTAACAGCCCTGGTTGTATTTGTCGAACGCGGTCAGCGCAAGATTCTGGTTAATTACGCCAAGCGCCAGGTTGGCAAGATGGTTGTGGGTGGTCAGAGTTCGCATTTGCCGCTTAAGCTGAACATGGCAGGGGTGATTCCGCCTATTTTTGCTTCGAGCATCATTCTTTTCCCGGCAACTTTGGCGGGATGGTTTGGAAGTGGCAATAACATGGGCTGGCTGAAGGACATCGGCTCGACGCTGGCTCCCGGTCAACCGGTTTATGTCTTGTTGTATGCGCTGGCCATTATTTTCTTCTGCTTTTTCTATACGGCCCTTGTGTTCAATCCCAAGGAAACTGCGGATAACCTGAAGAAAAGCGGTGCGTTTGTACCTGGAATCCGTCCGGGCGAGCAGACAGCACGCTATATCGATAAAATTCTGACCCGGCTGACCCTGGTCGGAGCGATTTACATCACTTTGGTGTGTTTGTTGCCAGAGTTTCTGATTTTGAAGTGGAATGTGCCGTTTTATTTTGGCGGCACATCATTGTTGATTATTGTTGTTGTGACCATGGACTTCATGGCGCAGGTCCAGGCTTATGTCATGTCTCATCAGTATGAGGGCATGCTTAAGAAGGCGAATTTCAAGAATGGCTTAATGGGGCGTTGATGTCTAAGGAAGATGTCATCCAGATGCAGGGTGAAGTTGTGGAAAACCTGCCTAACGCAACATTTCGCGTGAAATTGGAAAATGGGCATGTGCTGTTGGGTCATATTTCGGGAAAAATGCGCATGCATTACATACGCATCCTTCCCGGTGACAAGGTGACAGTGGAACTCACCCCATATGATTTGACCCGAGGTCGGATCGTTTTCAGGGCGAAATGAATTTGACCGTCAGCTTGCTGGCGGTGAGTAAATGGAGAAAACCATGAGAGTACAAGCTTCAGTCAAGAAAATGTGCCGCAAGTGCAAGGTTGTCCGCCGCAAAGGTGTCGTGCGCGTAATTTGTGATGATCCTCGTCACAAGCAGCGCCAGGGTTAATCTGGTACAGCGTTTAGTTTGAATTCGGGCCAGCCTGAAACAAGGTTGGTGTGTTATAATATTTTGTTTTGCGTTTGGGGCTCTGCGAATGGCTCGTATTGCTGGGGTTAATATCCCAAATCACCAACACACGGTTATTGCGTTAACCGCTATTTACGGCATCGGAAGAACGAGATCCGCCAAAATTTGCGAGGCTGTGGGTATAACCCCGTCTGCAAAAATCAAGGATCTGTCCGAGACTGATATGGAGCGTTTGCGCGAGGGCGTGGCTCAATTCACGGTCGAGGGCGACCTGCGCCGTGAAATTACCATGAACATCAAGCGCTTGATGGATTTGGGCTGCTATCGCGGCTTCCGCCATCGCAAGGGCTTGCCGGTACGGGGTCAACGTACCCGTACAAACGCGCGTACTCGTAAGGGGCCGCGCAAGGCCATCAGGAAATAAAGGTTAATCATGGCAACGAAAACAGCAACGCGCGTCCGTAAAAAGGTCAAGAAGAATGTCGCAGAAGGAATTGCGCATATTCACGCCTCTTTTAATAACACCATTGTGACAATCACCGACCGCCAGGGTAATGCTCTGTCGTGGGCGACTGCCGGTGGCGCGGGCTTTAAGGGTTCTCGTAAATCCACGCCGTTTGCGGCGCAGGTTGCAGCTGAAAATGCTGGAAAAATGGCGCAGGAATATGGCGTCAAGAATCTGGAAGTGCGCATCAAGGGCCCAGGCCCGGGTCGTGAATCCACCGTGCGGGCGCTGAATGCGCTGGGCTTCAAGATTGTTGCGATTTCGGATGTCACCCCGATCCCGCACAACGGTTGCCGCCCCTCCAAAAAGCGTCGTATCTAATTCTAGGGTAAATCATGGCTCGTAATCTTGACCCCAAATGCCGTCAGTGCCGTCGTGAAGGCGAAAAGCTCTTTTTGAAGGGCGAAAAATGTTTCACTGACAAATGTGCAATTGAACGTCGGCCGTATGCGCCGGGACAGCATGGACAAAAGAGCGGTGCTCGTTTGTCTGGCTATGGTATCCAGCTGCGCGAAAAGCAAAAAATCCGCCGCATCTATGGCGTGCTGGAAGGCCAGTTCCGTTTGACATACAAGCGTGCAGACAGCCGCAAAGGCGTGACGGGCGAGAACCTGTTGTCGATGCTTGAGTCGCGTCTGGATTCGGTCTGCTATCGCATGGGCTTTGGCGCCTCGCGCACCGAAGCTCGCCAGATTCTTCGTCACAACGGCATTACGGTAAACGGCCGTCGCGTCAATATCCCGTCTTATCAGGTTCGTGCGGGTGATGTGGTCGAAGTCTCCGAAAAAGCCAAGGCTCATCTGCGCGTCAAGGCTGCGGCAGAAGCTGCGGCTTCACGTGGCTACCCTGAGTGGATCGAGGTGGACGCCAAGGCGCTCAAGGGAACGTACAAGGCAGCACCGCAACGCTCCGAACTGCCGTCGACCATCAATGAATCGCTGGTTGTCGAACTGTACTCTAAATAAGCTGGGTCAGTCTTAAGGAATCGCACTCTATGCAAAGCGCTACGGAATTTCTCAAGCCGCGTATTGTGGAGGTTGATCGTGCCTCCCCGCTGCATGCCAAAGTCATCATGGAGCCCTTCGAGCGTGGCTATGGCCATACGCTCGGAAATGCACTGCGCCGTATTTTGCTGTCTTCCATGGTGGGCTGTGCCCCAACTGAAGTCAGCATCAGTGGTGTTGTTCACGAATACTCCACCATTGAGGGTGTTCAGGAAGATGTTGTCGACATTTTGCTGAACCTCAAAGGTATCGCTTTCAAGATGCACGGTAAATCCGAGGTTGTTCTGAAAGTATCCAAATCAGGTGAAGGCATCGTGACCGCCGGTGATATCGAAATCGGCCATGACATCGAGGTTCTGAATCCGGATCACGTGATTGCGCACCTGACCAAGGGTGGCAAACTGGACATGGAAATCAAGGTTGAAAGCGGCCGGGGTTACCAGCCCGCTACTTCGCGCAAGGTTTCGGACGAAACCCGTACGGTGGGTTCGATTTTGATCGATGCATCGTTCAGCCCGGTTCGCCGTGTGGCGTACTCGGTTGAAAGCGCACGTGTCGAACAGCGCACGGACCTCGACCGCCTGGTAATTGATATCGAAACCAATGGGGTGGTGGAGCCGGAAGAAGCTGTTCGCGCGGCTGCCCGTATTCTGGTGAATCATCTGTCCGTGTTTGCGGATCTGGAAGGTACGCCGGCCGAATCCGAATCACCGCGTTCACCGCAGGTTGATCCGTTGTTGTTGCGTCCGGTTGATGATCTGGAACTGACCGTGCGCTCAGCCAACTGCCTGAAAGCCGAGAATAT
This sequence comes from uncultured Thiobacillus sp., assembly GCA_964350905.1. Lineage (GTDB taxonomy): Bacteria > Pseudomonadota > Gammaproteobacteria > Burkholderiales > Thiobacillaceae > Thiobacillus. Next base: position 13,367 of record CAYGMS010000011.1, read on the forward strand.
CTATTTCATTGGCGATCTGATCCAGCGTTCGGAATCGGAATTGCTGCGTACCCCGAACCTGGGCCGCAAGTCGCTGAACGAAATCAAGGACGTACTTGCGTCCAAGAGCCTGTCGCTGGGGATGAAACTCGAAAACTGGCCGCCGGCTGGTCTCGAGCGTCCCTGAACTGTTTAACTGATACACCACAATAAAGTGCGGGTCGCCATGGCTGGCGGCCTAGCCCAAGAATACTGACTTAAAGGAATACGCCATGCGTCATCGTCAATCCAATCGCAAGCTCAATCGCACCACCAGCCATCGTCTGGCCATGTTCCGCAACATGAGTGTGTCGCTGTTGAAGCATGAAATCATCAAGACCACGCTGCCGAAGGCCAAAGAACTGCGCCGTTTTGTCGAGCCGCTGATTACACTGGGCAAAGAGCCGAGCCTGGCCAACCACCGTCTGGCATTCGACCGCCTGCGCGATCGTGAGATCGTCGTCAAGTTGTTCGGTGAATTGGGCCCGCGTTACAAGACCCGTCCCGGTGGTTATTTGCGTATCCTGAAATACGGCTTCCGCAATGGTGATAACGCGCCGATGGCACTGGTTGAGCTGGTCGACCGCCCGGACACCGATGCAGCACCGGTTGATGCCGAGTAAGGACTGAACACTCCTGATGTGAATAAAAAAGCCGGGTTATTCCGGCTTTTTTGTGCGCGCAAGTTGTGTCTTTCTGTCCGGAACCTGTCCTGAGCCATCAAGGCAGAGTCGTCTGCCTGACTTGCGGTTGTCTGCCGGGGTCAGGCATAGTGCCTCTCCGTCCGGAGAGGGATTGCCTGTGATTATTCTGTTCACTGATTTCGGCTTGAGTGACCCGTACGTCGGGCAAGTCAAGGCCCGCATTGCACAACACGCGCCCGGCCACCTGGTGGTGGACTTGCTGCACGACGTCCCGGATTTCAACCCGCATGCCGGTGCGCATCTGCTGGCGGCGTTTGCACCCACGTTTCCTTCGGGTAGCGTGTTTCTGGCCGTGGTGGACCCGGGCGTGGGCACACCGCGCGATGCGGTGGTGGTGCAAGCGGGTGGCTATTGGTTTGTCGGTCCGGACAACGGCCTGCTGTCAGTGGTGGCTGCGCGCCATGTCGATGCCAGGCTGTGGCGTATTACCTGGCGACCCGACGACCTCTCGGCGACGTTCCATGGGCGTGACTTGTTCGCCTTGATCGCAGCCGATATCGCGCGCGGTGAAATTCCGGACAACAAATTAGCTCCGCTTTCGAAGCTCAATGTTGAGTTCGATGCCGGCGACCTGGCGCGGGTGGTGTATATCGACCACTACGGGAATGCCTGGACCGGTGTACGCGGTGTAGGCAAGGATGCGCGCGTGTCGGCCGCAGGTGAATTATTCAAATATTGTGAAAGCTATGGTTTTGCCGACAAGGGTGAAGGCTTTTGGCTCATCAACAGTGTGGGCTTGCTGGAGCTGGCGGTGAACCGGGGGAGTGCCGCTGCCGAATTTGATTTGAAAGTGGGCGATCCGGTTCAGGTGCAGCGCCTGAATTAAGTCATTTTGATAATGGCAAAACGCTATCCCAGGCCAATCAGCAGCGCCCGGTAATCATTGACGTTGGTTCTGGTCGGGCCGGTCAGCACCAGATCACCCAGTGCAGCAAAGAATCCGTGGCTGTCATGCGTTTCCAGCCGCTCAAGTGCGCTCAACCCCTGTGCGCGTGCTCGCGCCAGCGTATCCGGCGTCATCAGCGCGCCTGCATTGTCTTCGCTGCCGTCTATGCCGTCCGTGTCACAGGCAATTGCCCAGGTCCGGGTGTTATCCAGCGCCAGTGCCAAAGCCAGTAAATACTCGGTGTTGCGTCCGCCACGACCGTGTTGCGGGTGGAGCGTGACAGTGGTTTCGCCCCCCGAAATCAGGGCAAGAGGGCGTTGCGTTGCAACCGCATTGACTAGCGCAGCGTGCTGCCGTGCGACGACCTGTGCATCGCCACTGATGCGGTCTGACAGAATGATGGCGGGTATGCCCTGTTGCTCAAAATACCGGGCTGCGGCAGCCAGACTGTTTTGAGCATTTGCGATGACACGGTTCTCGATGCGGGAAAAACAAGGGTCGCCCGGCTTGGGAGTATCGGCAAGCCGGTTTGCCATACAGGCATCCAGGTGGTGTCTGATCCCGGCTGGGACTGTGATGCCGAATCGCTGCAGGCGATCAAGTGCGTCGGCACACCGGGTCGGGTCGGGGGCGCAGGGGCCGGATGCGATATAGACAGGATCATCGCCGACCACATCGGAAATGATCAGCGCCAATCCGCTGGCGCCATGGGCCGCCTGTGCCAGTCGTCCACCTGATAGTCGCGTCAGGTGTTTGCGCACGGTGTTGATGTCGTGAATCGTGGCGCCTGCATGTAACAGGGCTTTGGTGACCTGGCGCAATTCCTTCAGCGTCACGCCTTCCACCGGGGCGGCGAGCAGACTGGAGCCGCCGCCGGAAATCAGCGCCAGCAGCAAATCGTCCGGCCCCAGTTGGCTGACCAGGTCCAACATGCGCAAGGCGGCGGCTTCGCCACGCCCGTCGGGCAGCGGATGGCTGGCCTCGACCACCTCGATCCGGCGCGTGGGCAGGCTGTGTTGATAGCGGGTGACGACCAGACCGGATAACGGGGCATCGGCTGGCCAATGTGCTTCGACGGCGGCGGCCATGCTGGCAGCGGCTTTTCCGCCGCCCACCACCAGCGTGCGGCCATGTGGCGGTGGCGGCAAATGCGGCGGCAGGATGCGGGCCGGGTCCGCTGCGGCGACCGCAGCGTGAAATGATTCCAGCAGCAGACTACGTGGATTCAGTGTGCCGGCCATTCGATCAACTGGCAGCTGAACGGCTCAGTTTGCGACCGATGCCGTTACGCAAGTTGGGGCCAATCTGCATCGCCAGCCGGAACAGTGTCGGCATGGTGAACAGCGTGAGGGTGCTGGCAACCAGCAGGCCCCATACCAGACTGGCCGCCATCGGCCCCCAGATCAACGACTTGCCCCCCAGCCCGACTGCGAGCGAGAACAGGCCGCCGATGGTGGTGGCAGTGGTGATGATGATGGGCACCACGCGCCGTCGCGCGGCATAGAGCGTGGCGTGTATCAAACTCATGCCGGATTGCAGCCGCGCATTGGCCGCGTCGATCAACACAATGGAGGCGTTGACCGAAATTCCGGTGAGTGCGATTACCCCGTACAGCGTGTAGAGACTGAGCGGGTTCTGCGTGATGAACAGTCCGAACACCACGCCGGTAAACGCCATCGGCACGGTCAGCAAGATCAGCAGCGGTTGCCAGTAGGAACGGAACTGGGCGGCGAGAATGAGATAGATCAGGCCGACGCCCAGCAGGAACAGCATCTTCATTGCCTCCAGGCTTTCGTTGATGTCATCGAGCTCGCCGGTAAAGTCGATGCGCGTATTCGGGTAGCGGGCTTTCATCGCCGCCCACAGTTCGGCAATCTGTGCATTGGCTGCCACCGTGTCGATGCGGGTTTTGTCGAGATCGGATTCGATGGTGATCGCACGCTTGAGGTTGTAATGCTTGATCCCGCCCGAGCCGATGCGCGTGTCGGAATGCACCAGCGCGCCCAGTGTCGTGGTCCCGCCGCCCGGCAGCGCCACCGGGTCGGCCAGCAGTTGCTGGATGTCGACCAGTTGATTGCCGTTGGCTTCGGTTTGATTTAGTCCAGCTTGGTTAGGCCCAGATTGATTAGGTGTAGCGCCGCGTACCCGTACCTCAATCTTGTCACCCTGGCTGCGGGTCTCGGCGATGATCTCGCCTTCGGTGTGCAGGCGGACCAGGCGCGCCACCGTCGCCGCATCAAGGCCGGCATGCTGCAGTGCCGTGGCATTGAGCTGCAGCACCAGCTGCGGGCGGCCCGGCAGGTCGTCGTCGGTGACGTCGCGGGTGCCGTCGATCCGGCTTACCGCCTGCTTCAAGACTTCTGCCGCAGCGCGCAATTCGGCGACGTTGTCACCCAACAGCCGCAGCTTGATCGCCTTGGCTGCAGGCGGTCCACCCGATATCTGGGTGAAGGACAGCTTGCCGATGCTCGGCAGGGCCTCCACGTCGCGGCGCATCGACTCCACGACCTCGCTCACTTCGCGCATGTCCTCGCCACGCGGGTTGAGCGACACGCTGACCTGACCATAGGAATCGCCGTACAACGGTTCGGTGTCGGTCCATTTCACCCCGGCGTAAGACGTTACGCCGCGTGCCTCGTCTGGCTTGAGATGACGGCGCACCACAGCTTCGACCTTGGCCGCTTCGCGCAGCGTCACGTCGATGGCCGATCCGCTGGGCATGTCGATATTGACGTAGAACAGGCGGATCGGATCAAAGGCGAAAAACTGCGTGCGCACCGCGCCACTCGCCACCAGCCCCACCGCGCCGATGAACAAGGCCAGCACCACCAGTCCGCTCACCCAGGGATGACGCATCAGGCGCACCAGCAGGCGCGTGTATTTGACGCGCAGCAGATGCGTGTAGTGTTCACGCCTTTGCTGCAGGCGCGTGGAACGCCTGAAGTTGAGTTTGAGGCCGACCACGTGCGCCGGCATCATCCAGTAGGCTTCGAGCAGGCTGATGGCGAGCGCCAGCGTCACCACCAGCGGCACCAGCAGCATGAACTTGCCGACGATACCGGGCATCAGCATCAGCGGCAGAAAGGCGGCGATGGTGGTGGACACCGCCGCCAGCACCGGCAGCCCTACCTCGCGGATGGATTCAACGGTCGCGGTCAGCGCATCGACGCCTCGCGCAATGCGGTAATAGATCGCCTCGGTGACCACCACGGCGTCATCCACCAGCATGCCGAGCGCGATCACGATGCCCAGCAGCACCGGAATGCTCAGCGTGAAATCAAAGGCATACAGCACCGCAAAGGTGCCTGCCAGCGAGAACGGGATGCCCAGACCGATCAGCAGGGCCAGCCGCGTGCCGAGAAACAGCCAGCACATACCCAGCACCACCAGCAGTCCGATCAGGGCATTGGTTTCCATCACGCCGATCGCATTTTGCGTTGGCACCGTCTGGTCGTCGAACAGCATCAGTGTATAGCCACCCGGCTTGAGCGAGGGCGCACGTTCAGCAATGTAGCGATTGATATCGGCTACCAGGCCGAGTGTGTTGACCTTGCTCTTCTTGGTGACTGCCAGAATCACTGCCGGCTGACCATTGGACGAAGCCAGACTGCTGGCGCGTGCGCGTGCGGTTTCCACCGTTGCCACAGATGACAATGGAATCGGCGAACCCAGGCTGGGCGACAGGATCGACAGTCGCCCGAGATAGTCCGCATCGGCCTGCTGGCCGATCACCCGTACCAGCCAGTCGTCGTCCCCCACGCGTGCGCGGCCGGCGAATGTATCGCGGTACCAGGCGCGTACCGAATCGGCAATGTTTGCCGCAGTCAGGCCACGTGCCGCCGCTTCGGCTGGTGAAAACTCCACCCGCAATTCCGGGTCGGCCTGGCCGGTCGCCAGCACCTTGTCCACGCCGGGCATGTGTTCCAGATCGTCCTTGATCTGCCGCGCCGTGCGGCGCAGGCGTTCGTCACTGGCCGGGCCGGTCAGCAGCACCATTGCCGTGGGGAAACCGTTCGAGGTGGTGATCTCCTGCACTTCCGGCTCCTTCGCATCGTCCGGCAGGTCGCTGTTGTATTTGTTTTGCACCTGTCGCCGCAGGTCGGTCACATGCTTGTCGAACTGGCGCTCGGAGACATCGCGAAAACGCACCAGAATCACCGATGAATTGTCGCGGCTGGTGCTGGATACAAAGCGAATATCGGGTAGCGTGCGGATCGCTTCTTCCAGTGGATCGGTGATCTTTTTCTCGACATCTTCCGCCGCCGCGCCCGGCAGGACCGTGGTCACCACCAGCCAGTTGAAATTGATCTCCGGGTCCTGCTCACGCGGCAGATTCAGGTAGCTCAGCATGCCCAGCAGCA
>CAYGMS010000011.1:19435-20538 GCA_964350905.1 uncultured Thiobacillus sp.
TGCGTGACAGCCATGCCGTCCTGCAGGGCCAGGCGGCCGTCAGTGACGATACGCGTATCGTCAGGCAACGCTGCGGCCAGGGCCGGGCGCCCTTCCTGTGCATCGGGTAGTGACACGAAACGCACGTTCTGGCCGTTGACGACAAACACGCCGAGCTGCTTGTTGCGACGGATCAGGTAGTCGGCGGGCACGAAGGCGCGCGGGTCACGCCAGCGCAACACGCCGTTGCTGCCGGGAGCGGGAACGGTCTTGCCAAAGTTGAAGCGTGCTTCGCGGGTGCGGGCAGCCAGATTCACAGCGGGCGATACCCGCAGCAAAGTCACCTGGTATTCCGCGCCCTGGCTGATGAAAACCGGACGGGCCTTCGACAGCCATTCGGCATCGGTTGGTTGCACCTGCGCGCTTAACTGCATGCGCGAGGTGTCCCACAATTGCACGATGGGCGTGCCGGGACTGACAAACTCGCCCACCTGCGCCAACCGTGCTTCGACGATGGCGGGGTAGGGGCTACGCAAAGTGCACTTGCTGATATCGTGTTGCGCTGCAGCGCGTGCAGCAGTGTTGAGTTTGACTTCGGCTGCAACGACGGCGACGTCGGTTTTCTTGGCGTCGAGTGCGGCCGGGGAGATAAAATTTTTGGCAGCCAGTTCGTTGTTGCGCTGGAGTTGTTGCTGTTCAAGTTTCAGCCGGGCTTGCGATGATTCGAGTGCGGCCTGCGCACGCTGGGCGGCAATCCGGGTATCAATACATTCAAGCCGCGCAATAACCGCGCCTTTTGCAATGCGCTGACCCGGTTCCACCGGGATGCTGTCGATACGCGCGGCAAGTTCGGCCGACAGTTTGGCGAGATTGAGTGATACCGCTTGTGCCGATGCTTCGCGCTGCGGATGGATCGCCACTTCGGACAGTGGCAGGCTCTTGATCGCAACGGGCGATGCGGCCATGGCCGGTGAGCACAGCAGGGTGAGCAGGCAAAGGGCGATGCGCATGGTGGGGCAGCCGGGTGAGGATGGGGCGTGCAGGGAATTGTAACGTTTTGAGTGGTGCTGAAACAAAAACGGCCAGGCGAGCCTGGCCGTTTGCGCAGCAGAAGCGGATTACTT
>CAYGMS010000012.1:0-20139 GCA_964350905.1 uncultured Thiobacillus sp.
TGCGCTCGAACACCACATTGGCCCGCCTGGCAATCAGCGGATCAAGCTGGCCGATATACTCGCTCCCCTTCTTCACGCAAGGCAGTTTGTGAGGGATGTAGCGCATGGCATTCAGACGTGCACATTTCTTGCAGTCGGATTTGGTCACGGTCCACGGTGCATCGGCCGCGTCCGTATGAAAGAACGTCGCCTCCTTGCCCTTGGTGTGGTCATCCCACTTGTCGAGGGAAGCCACGTCGATCGGTGGCAGTTTCCACTGCTTCAGTGGATGCGCCTTGCGCTCCTTGAGGCGGCGACGCTGTCCCTCGCGGCTCACCGAAAACCAGAACTTGATGAGATGGATGCCATTGCGCGCAAACATGCGCTCGAATTCAGGCATCTGGCGCATGAATTCATCGTATTCGGCGGGGCTGCAGAAGTTCATCACCCACTCGACGCCGGCGCGGTTATACCATGACCGGTCGAACATCACGATCTCGCCATGGGTTGACAGGTGCTTGACGTAACGCTGGAAATACCATTGCCCACGCTTGGTATCGGTAGACTTTTCCAGCGCCACCACCCGTGTACCGCGCGGGTTCAGGTGTTCCAGGAAGAACTTGATCGCACCGCCCTTGCCTGCCGCGTCGCCCCCCAAAAAGGAGGACCATTTTCTGCCCGGTTTCCTTGACTCAGGCCTGAAGCTTGAGTAATTCGACCGGCAGACGGTATTTATCCTTCTCGTAATTCTTGCGCAGCATCAGATACTTGTAAGGGTAGGCTATTAGCCTGAGGATATTGTTGTTAGTACACGTACCCGGGTAGGGTAAGCACGCGCATCCCGCTCCATCACTAAACCATTAGGCCCGAGATACCCACTGAATACGGGGCAATCCAGAATTCAGCACTATGATTTCTGTCGCCCTCATTCAGCTACCAGCAGCGAAACACCCGCTACTCGGCTCGGCTTCACAAGGAACAACGTGGTGAGAAACTCAAGACATCTATGATGACCTCCAGGAGAACGCATGATCAAAATGATACTGGGCGGATTGGCAGCAGTATTCCTGCTGGCCAGCGTGGTGATGTGGATGCTGAGACCCGGATCGAATCGGGTGGAGGGCAGCGTCGCGCCTGGTTTCGATTTGCCGGATCAGAACGGCCAGACGCATCGTTTAAGCGACTACACCGGACGCTGGCTGGTGTTGTACTTCTATCCCAAAGACGACACACCCGGCTGCACCCGTGAAGCCTGCCGTTTTCGGGACGACATCGGCGTGCTGGGCAACCTGAATACGGCCGTCATCGGGGTCAGCGTCGACAGCACCCGATCACATGCCGAATTCGCCCGCAAATATCAATTGCCGTTTCCGTTGCTATCCGATCCGGATGGGCGCACGGCTGCTGCGTACGACAGCCTGCTGAATCTGGGGGTCGTGCGCTTCGCCCGGCGGCACACGTTCATCATCGCGCCGGATGGCCGGATTGCGGCGCGCTTTGACAAGGTCGATCCAGCCAACCATGCCCAGGAAGTAGTTGACGTGCTGAGAACCTTGCAGCAGTCTTGAATATTCCACGCGCTGACGCCAACCAGCCCATAGCAATCATGCATTGACCCACTTCATGCCGATACAGCGCAAACTCCCGTTTACCACCGGCATGGCTTTCACCGTGCTGATTGTGCTGATATGCGGGCTGGCACTAAATGGCCTGCTGCAGTTGCAAATGCTGGGCACGCAGATAAACACAGTAGTTGAAACCCACAACCGCAAGATCGATCTCCTCACCCAAATCCAGGTGTCTGCGCATATTCGGACAGACAGTCTGTTTCGCATGGCATTAGCGGATGACCCATTCGAACGCGATGTGCTGTTCATGGAATACAACCGTGCCGGTTTTTTGGTGGGGAGCGGACGTAATGCCCTGCTCAAAATGGGTCTGACCGCTGAGGAAAAGCGCAGTTTTGATGCCCAGAGCCGCCTGATTGCCGATATTCTGCCAACCCAGATACGGCTTGTCGATCTGCTCACTGCCGAACGCAACGCAGAAGCAAACCGGGTTCTGGTGCATGAAGCCATTCCGCTCCAGAAAGCCTTCAGCCTGCATCTGGACGACATGCGTGCCCTGTACCAGAAAGCCAATCTGGCTGCCCTGCAGCAAGCACAGCGAACCTATCGACACACCTTGCTGTTCACGTTGACATTCGGCATCTCGGCAATTGCCCTGGCACTGTTGATCGCCTGGCGCACGCTACGAAATCTGAGCCTGAAATCACAACAGCTACGCAAACAACTGGTGGAACTTCAGCAGTCACGCGAGGCGCTGCATGAGGAGGCCACGCATGATTCACTCACCGGGCTCTCCAATCGGCGGCTGTTTTATGACCGGTTGCAGCAGGCGATTCGCCACGCCCATCGCTATGGTGGCAAGGTGGGCATCCTGTATGTGGATCTGGATCGCTTCAAGGAGATCAACGATCAGCTCGGCCACCACGTGGGGGATGCCGTACTGACCGAAGTGGCGAAGCGCCTCACCGCAAGCATTCGCGATTCCGATTCGGTCGCGCGTCTCGGCGGCGACGAGTTCGTGGTGTTGCTAGAAGGCGTGCAAGGGCGCGCCGACCTCTTCGCCGCCACTCACAAGATCGAGCAGCAGTTGAATGCGGACACCAGTTTCTACGGACTCGATGTGGAAATCGCTGCCAGCATCGGCCAGGCACTGTACCCGGACGATGGCGACGATGAAGACTCTCTGGTTCGTGCCGCCGACGCAGCGATGTATCGAATCAAGTCAGGCAGCGAATCCGAACGCCAGGCCCGCCTGCCCTTCAGTGTGGCTTGAGGCGAACCGCTTCGCGCTCACGGCGTGCCTTGATGCCCCAGATCCACACATACTGCACGCCGGATATCACGGCAATGACAAACACGCTGGCAAACAACAGCGTCAGCCAGGCATCCACCACCAAGATCTTCCCAAGCCCGGCTAACACCACGGTCAATAATACGAACTCGGCAAACATGTGCGTCTTGCCCAGCCAGGTCGGGTGAATTTCCAGATGCCCGGCCAGCCCCCGATAACTCAATGCACCCAGCACGATAATGCTGTCGCGCAGCAGGATGGCCAGCGTCACCCACAGCGGAATCGCGCCGGCCTGCGTCAACATCACCAGCGTCACCACCCCCAGCGCCTTGTCGGCGATGGTATCGAGCGCAGCACCCAGCTGCGTCATCTGATTGAGCCAGCGCGCCAGCAAGCCGTCGATGCCGTCTGACACCGCCGCAGCCAGAAACAACCAGCACGCGGCTTCCCAACGCTGCTGCAGAATCATCCACGCCACCACCGGCACCGCAGCGATGCGCAACAGGGTAATGATGTTTGGCAAGTTGAATACGCGCTCATGCATGCCTGAACATTAGTCAATTAAGCGGCTGTCTGGCAAGTTCCTCCCACAACTTGTCGAGCCGCTTGGCCGATACGGGATAAGGCGTTTTCAGTTCCTGTGCAAACAGCGAGATGCGCAACTCCTCCAGTTGCCAGCGGAATTCATCCAGCGCTGCAGGCACTTCTCCCATGACCTGCGAACGCCGTGCCAGATACTTGTTCTGCAGCGTCAGCACGTTGGCCATGCCGCGTGAGTCGCGCTGTTCGGCAGCGGGCAGCTTCTCCAGGCGCTTGAGAATGCCGCGCAAATACCGCGGCAGGTCTTTTAAATGCCCCCACGGCGTGGCCGTGATGAAACCGGGAAAAACCAGCGCCGCCAGATGGCTGGATTCATCGCGCATGGCGGCGACAAACTGCGGTTTGCTGTTCAGCCGGGTGGCGATCTGGGCATGCAAATCCAGGATCTCGGCCACATCGCGCAGCAAGGCCTGCTTGACGACAGCAATGCGTGGCTTGGCACGCTCCTTCTGCTTGTTGAACGCTTTCTCAGTCCGTGGGAGCTCGTCCTCACCCAGCAGCGCACGCGTGGCGATCGCATCGATCAACTCCGTGCGCAAATTATCGATGCTACCGAAATTCCGGTATTTCATCGCCAATGCGGTTTCGCGCCCCAGATCCTTGTCGAGCTGTTTGAATTGCGCGGCCAGCGCCAGTCTGAGCAGGCGCACCACGCCGCGCCGGTTTGCCTGCCCGGCCGTTTCTGCGGTGTCGAGCAGGCGCAGATCAACCGCGTCCCCAGCATCCACCAGCGCCGGAAAACCGATCAGCTCACGCCCGCCGCGCGAGAACTTCACCTGTTCGGGCAAGTCGCCAAAGGTCCAGCCGGTCAGCCCCGTCTGTTCAAACCCGCCCTCTTCGCTCTGGCCGCCGTAAGTAATGCTCGCGGCCCCACCAAGCTGCTGCCGCAATGCCAGAAGATCCCGGCTGCTGGCAAGTTCCTGTCCGCTATCGTCCACCACCCGCAGGTTCATGCGCAGATGCAGGGGCAGTTCACTGGTCCAGTCTTCATGCCGGATATCCGCGCCGGTTTTCTTGCGGATAAAGGCTGCCAGCGCATCGCTCAAGGTCTGTTCACCCGGTTTGGCCACACTCAGAAAGGCCGTCACGGCATCGGGTAACGGGATCAAGGGACGGCGCTTGTCCTTGGGCAGGGACTTCAGCAGCAGGATAAGTTTCTCGCGGATCAGACCCGGCACCAGCCAGTCGATCACCGCCGGTTCAACCCGGTTCAACAGATACAACGGCAGCGTGAGCGTCACGCCATCGAGCACATGGCCGGGCTCGAAGCGGTAGGTGAACGTGCACGTCACCCCATCCACCACCAGGGTTTCCGGGAACAGCTTGTGATCGGCGCCCAGGCCTTCACCCAGAATGTCTTCGCGCTGCAGAAACAGGAACTTCGGGTTGGCAGATTCGATTTCTGCGCGCCATTTTTCGAAGCTCGCACCGTTGTGAAGTCCAGCCGGAATGCGTGCATCGAAGACACGAAAAATACGCTCTTCATCCAGCCACACGCCCGACTTGCGCGCCTTGTGCTCGAGGTCTTCGATTTCCTGGATCAGCGCGCGGTTATGGACAAACCACGGCGCCTGCGTGTCGTAATCCCCTGCCACCAGCGCCCCGCGTATGAACAGTTCGCGCGACAACTCCGGATCAATGCTGCCGTAATGGATCTTGCGCCGCGGCGCCAGGGTGATGCCGTACAGGCTCACGCGCTCGAACGCCACCACGCGTGCGCCGTCCTTCTCCCAGTGCGGTTCGATATACATGCGCGTCAGCAGATGCTGGCCGGCCGCCTCGATCCATTCCGGGCGTACCTCGGCGACGGTGCGCGCAAGCAGGCGGCCGGTGTCGGTCAGCTCGGCCGCCATGACCCATTTAGGTGCCTTTTTCGCCAGCGCCGAGCCAGGATGGATCGACAGCTTGATGCCGCGCGCGCCCTGGTAATTACCCTCGCCGGGCTTGGACCGACTTTTGACGTCGTCCGACTTGAAACCGATATTGCCCAGCAAACCGGTCAGTAGCGCCTGATGAATAGTGTCGTATCCGGCGTCCTTCTCATTTTCACGCAAACCCAGCTCACTCGTCTGGGCATGCAACTGGCCGTGGATGTCACGCCATTCACGCATCCGCCGTGGCGACAGAAAATGGTCCTGCAGCAGATTCTGTAGCTGGCGATTGGTTTTCTTGTGCCGTACCTGCTCCTCATACCAGCGCCATAGTTTCAGCCAGCCCATGAAATCGGAGCGCTCGTCGGCGAACAGCTTGTGCTTCTCATCCGCGGCCTGTGCACGCTCCATCGGACGGTCGCGCGGATCCTGCACCGACAGGGCGCTAGCGATGATCAGCACTTCGCGTACGCAGCGCTGCTTGTCCGCTGCCAGCAGCATGCGTGCGATGCGTGGGTCAAGCGGCAACCTGGACAGCTTCTTGCCGATGTCGGTGAGCTGCCCCTGCTCGTCGAGCGCATGCAACTCGGCCAGCAATTGATAGCCATCGGTCACCAGCCGTGTGCTTGGCGCATCGATGAACGGGAAGCCCACCACATCGCCGAGGCCGAGCGATTTCATTCGCAGGATGACGCCGGCGAGCGACGAGCGCAGCAGTTCCGGATCGGTGAAACGCGGGCGGTTTCCGAAATCCGTTTCGTCATACAAGCGAATGCACACGCCGTCGGCCACCCGCCCACAACGGCCGGCGCGCTGATTGGCCGAGGCCTGTGAGACTTTCTCGATCAGCAACTGCTCGACCTTGTTGCGCGCCGAATAGCGCTTCACCCGTGCCGTACCGGGATCAATCACATAGCGGATGCCCGGCACAGTGAGCGAGGTTTCCGCCACATTGGTCGCCAGCACGATGCGCCGCAGTTCCTTGCTCGGCTTGAAAATCGCATCCTGCTCGGCCACCGACAGGCGGGAGAACAACGGCAGGATTTCGGTCCCCGGTGGATGATGCTTGCGCAGCGCTTCGGCTGCATCACGGATTTCGCGCTCGCCCGGCAGGAACACCAGGATGTCGCCGGGACCGAGGCGCGCCAGTTCGTCGGTGGCGTCGAGGATGGCGGCAGTTAAATCGCCTTGGGCATCACGTTTGCTCCCTCCCCCGCTACGGGGGGAGGGTTGGGGATAACCAGCGACTTGCCCGCTTGCGGGCTTAGTCGAGTGGCTAGTAGTTTTACCAGAGGGCTTGCGCACCCCTTCCTCCTCATCGTCGCGCTCGATCGGCCGCCAGCGGATTTCCACCGGGTAGGTGCGGCCCGACACCTCGATCACCGGCGCATTGTTGAAATGTTTTGAGAAACGTTCGGCATCGATGGTGGCCGAGGTGATCACCACGCGCAGGTCGCTGCGCTTCTGTACCAGGGTTTGCAGGTAACCGAGCAGGAAATCGATGTTGAGGCTGCGCTCGTGCGCCTCGTCGATGATGATCGTGTCGTAGCGACTCAAAAGCGGATCACCCTGGCTTTCGGCCAGCAGGATGCCGTCGGTCATGATCTTGATCTTGGTATCGTGGCGCACCTTGTCGGTGAAGCGCACCTTGTAGCCGACCAGGCCGCCCAGCTCGCCACCCAGTTCATGCGCGATGCGCGTCGCCACCGAGCGCGCGGCAATGCGGCGCGGCTGGGTGCAGCCGATCAGCTTGCCCGGCCGCACCCCAAGCTCCAGGCACATCTTGGGAATCTGCGTGGTCTTGCCCGAGCCGGTTTCACCGCACAGGATCACCACCCGGTTCTTTTTCAGTGCCGCAATAATGTCGTCACGGCGCGCACTGACCGGCAGATCAGGATAGTGAATCCGGCCCGGCAGGTCGGGAGTCGAAATATTCAAAGTTTGGCTCAAGGATTTATTTGTTCTGGATGTATTTGATGTCATCAAAGGTTCCCAGCCAGGCCGGCCGATAGACCGCCATCATGGTCACCACCATGCCCGTCAGAAAGGCTTCCGACCAGCTGAGCAGCAACACGGCATAAGGGGTGTACTGGGTCAGCAGATAATCAAGCGGGTATACGCCAGCCAGCGCCATCATGGCTGTCGTCACCAGCCCGATTGATACCACCGCCAGCGCCGCGCCGAAAAATCCGTTACCAAATACATAAATAAAGAAATGGTGCGGCAGAAGGCGTTCCAGCAGGCGGAACACGCTCCAGCTCACGGCAGCGGGCAACGCTGCTTGCAGCAGCATGTCGAGCCCCAGCGCCACCAGGCTGCCGCGCCCGAACACGACATTGATCAACAGAACCAGTGCGCCCGCGAAGCTGGCGCGCCAGAAGCCAAACATCAGGGTCAGGGCCGATATGCCATACAGGTGGAAGGTCAATCCCGGCCTCACTCCGGTACGGATTTGCCACAGCGCCAGCACCACCACGGTCGCGCCCAGAAACAGGTTCATCTGCTGGGGATCGGCGAGCCCGCGCCAGTCGCCCGACATCAGCCAGCGCCAGCTCAGAAAAGCCAGCCCCAACCAGCCAAGCACATACAATGAGTGCGGAAGGACAAGCGCGGTAAAATTCATGCACGGATTTTACGCGATGCCCCTGCCCGCTGCCGTGCCCTGTATCGAGTCCTTGCCATGCCGCCAAAAAACCAGAATGCCCCGCTCGACGATGACGATATCGCCACTCTTGCCGACCTGATCGACGCCGCCGCCTCCCGTACCGAAGAACCGCTATCGCTCGAAGGCCTGGATGGATTCATCACCGCCCTGCAATGTGCGCCACATCCGATTGCCGAAGCCGACTATTTGCCCGTGCTGTTCGGGCAAGCTGATCCAGCCGCGCTGTTTGTCGATGCAGCCGCATACAGCCGCTTTCAGGGATTGATGTCACGCCGCTGGAAAGAAATATCGCGTGCGCTGGCCTCCCCGATCGACAGCCTGACCGATCCCCACGCGCTGTCCCCGCTCATCATGGACTGGGAAGGCATGCTCGACGACATGCCAAAGCAGGAAGCCGCCGAGCTCAGGGCCGCAGGCGTGCCGCCTTATGCCATCATCTGGGCATCCGGATTCCTGCAGGTGGTGGAACACTGGGAAGACGACTGGGCGCTGCCGCCCGACAGCAAGGACGAAGCCTTTGTCGATGAATTGCTCGACCCGCTGTATGTGCTGATGACGCCGCCCGAAGAATGGAGCGATGAAGAACAGCAGACCAGTCGCGAAGATTATGTCGCACTGGCGATCTGGAGCTGTTATGAACTGCGCGAATTCTGGCGCGACCGCGGCCAGGCTCCGCGTCGTTAAAATTTTGCAACCTGAACCTTGTAAGCTGTTTCTGCTATGAATCTCGTTCTGTTTGATCTCGACAACACGCTTCTTGCGGGTGACTCCGACCACGAATGGGGCCAGTTCCTCATCGCCAAGGGCATCGTCGATGGCCCGCATTACGCAGCCAGAAACGAGGCCTTCTACGATGACTACAAGGCCGGCCGGCTGGACATCTACGCCTTCCTCGCCTTTGCCCTGCATCCGCTGGCGATCCATACACGTGCAGAACTCGACGCCTGGCATGCCGAATACATGGAAACGCGGATCCGGCCGATGATTACCCAGGCTGCACGCGACCTGGTGAAACGTCACCTCGACGAAGCCGACCTGGTCGCCATCATCACCGCCACCAACAGCTTCGTCACCGGCCCGATCGCGCAGGAATTCGGCATTCCGCACCTGATCGCCACCGATCCCGAGGAAATCAACGGCCAGTTCACCGGTGAAGTCGCCGGCGTCCCCTGCTTTCGCGAAGGCAAGGTCACCCGCCTCGGGCTCTTCCTCGAAGCGCACGGTACCCGGCTGGATGACCTCAGCAGCAGCTGGTTCTACAGCGACTCGCACAACGACCTGCCGCTGCTGGAAATCGTCCAGCAGCCCGTCGCCGTCGACCCCGATCCCGTGCTCAGAGCCCGTGCGCTGGAAAAAGCCTGGCCCGTGATATCGCTGCGTCATCCATAATGGCGACCATTGCTCTGGATTGATTTTTTATGTCTATCTCAACCACCCTCGCCGAAAGCGTCGCCCGCCAGCGTGACGCCCTCGCCAACCTGCTACGCGAACCGCTGGCACTGGCCGCACAGGCCTGCAGCCGGGCATGGCCCAGCCGCGCCGGACTCAACGCCGCGCTGATGCATGCGCTCACCACCCTGCCCGCCTGCAAATACATGTATGCGCTCGACACCCGCGCGATTCAGCTATCCGACAACATCAGCCACGAAGGGCTGGTTGATACCGACTATGGACGTGAGCGCGCCGACCGGCCCTACATGCGTGAAGCGGTGCCGAACCAGGGCTTCCTGCTGTCACAGGCCTACATCAGCCTGCGCGCCAAACGGCCTTCGCTCACCGCCATCCAGATCGTGCGCGATGACGACGGGCAGGTGCTCGGCTTCGTCGGCGCCGACTTTGACCTGCGCGACCTGCCCATCACCGGCAAGCTCTACGACGAGCCCACCTACTGGCGGCAGATCAAGGGCGACCCGGCGATTCGCGGCGCAGTATTCCACCAGACCCGCAGCGACAGCCAGTTGGACCTTCATCTGGATACCGTTCTGGGGGTGATGACCGAATTGATGGAAGACCACGGCATTTATCACGGCAAACTGCACTTTTCCAGCAGCCGGGCGACCATCTGGCAAATCGATGACCCCTATCGGTATCGTCTGCTCGACATCGATGCGCTGACCGATCCTGATACCTGCCTGATTTATCCGAACCGGCCCTATCCCGCCGATGCGCAGACCCCAAAAGACAAGATTCGCCCGGTGCTCGACGGCCTGCGCGCGCTGCGCTTCATGGATGAAACCTTCTACCTGCGCGCCGGCTCGCTCAACATCTTCAACGGCATGGTTGGCCTCACTTTCTCGTGCGACGGCTCGCACTACCTGCCGTGGGACGAGTTCCTAAGCAAAGGCTATGATTTCTGGGCGCCGGACAATCAGGCGGGGCAACAGTGTCCGATCTGATCCAGCCTCTCAGAAGTCACACTGCCAACCGGATTGGCGCACAACCCCTAACCTGAAACAAAGTAAAACAGCGGAAGCAGAACCAGCCGCTTGCCACACTGCAGCACTTGCACCAAACTCGGCAATATAAAAAACAAGCCTCGCGCGGAGATTCGATCAACATACGAATCGGCACACTTGAGCAAACTCGACGAACTCTATCGCCTGCACCGCCTGATTGACGGACGGCGAACCGGAATCCCGCGCGCCGCTCTCACCAGTGTGCACGGCTTTTCGCGTTCCACCCTCACCCGCCTGATCGCCGACCTGCGCGACCGCCTCGGCGCCCCGCTCATCCATGACAGCGAACGCGGCGGCTATCGCTACGACACCGCCGGCGGCAGCCATGCACTCCCCGGCCTGTGGTTCACCCCCGCCGAACTGCAAGCCCTCGTCACGCTGAAACACCTGCTCGCCAACCTGGAGCCCGGGCTGCTCGACGACCACCTGCGGCCGCTGCAAGCCCGCATCGACAAACTTCTTGCAAGCCAGCACCTGGGCGCGGGTGAAGCCGCACAACGCATCCGCATCCTTGCCGCCGCCGCGCGCCAGAAAAACCTCCGCCACTTTCAAACCATCGCTGGCGCCGTCCTGCAACGCCGCCGCCTCAAGATCGATTACTACAACCGCGAGCACGACGAAATCAGCACCCGCGAAATCTCCCCGCAACGCCTCGCCCACTACCGCGACAACTGGTATCTGGACGCCTGGTGCCACGGCAAAAAAGGCCTGCGCATCTTTGCCGTCGAATGCATCCGCGCAGCCGCACCGCTCGGCAAAGCCGCCAAAGCCGTCGCCGAATCCACCCTTAACCGCGAACTCGCCAGCGCCTACGGCATCTTCTCCGGCCTGCCCGTCGCTACAGCCGTGCTGCGATTCACCCCCAAACGCGCCCGCTGGGTCGCCGACGAAATCTGGCATCCCCAGCAACAAAGCCGCTGGCTGGAAGACGGCCGCTATGAACTCGCCGTGCCGTACTCGGACGACCGTGAGCTGATGATGGACATCCTCAAATACGGAGCGGAGGTTGAAGTCGTCGCGCCAGAGGTGTTGCGCGAAGCTGTCAGAAATCAGCTTGATGTGGCGGCAGGCCAATACCGGTGTGGGAAAGCAGCGAGCTCAGGTTTTGAGCCTGGTGACGCGTAGGATGCCAACATGATCTCACCCGCCATTTACTTTGCTCACAGTGCCAACAAGGTTGGGCGTTGGCATCAATTGCACACACATTTGTCAGCCGTGTCTCAGATTGCCGGAAAATTTTCCACCTCGATGAACTGGAACAATGAGGCAAAACTGGCAGGGCTATTGCACGACTTGGGTAAATTCGGGGATCTATTTCAGGCGAGGCTTCGGGGCAAAGAATTCGGGCTGGATCATTGGTCGGCTGGCGCATGGATTGCTCTGGAACAAAAATGTGCCGCCGCCGCACTCGCTATTCAGGGACACCATATCGGCCTGCAATCACTTGCCCACGCCGATCTGAAGAGGCTTAACCCCAAGTGGTTGGCGGAGCATCCTCAATCACTGCGCCTGACCGCGCCAGACATCCAATCACTGAAAAATCGCTTTGCAGACGATGGCCTGACGATGCCCCAAGTGAAACAGCCCTTGCTGGGCAATTCGCTCGACGCCACCGTACCCACCATGCTGGACGTACGCATGTTGTTTTCCACTTTGGTGGACGCTGACTATCTGGACACCGATTCGCATTTCGAGGGTGACGCATCCGGCAAGCGTTGCCGCCCATCCGGGCCAGGGCTGGATGCCACCAACGCCCTAGAATTGGTTCTCTCGGCTATCGAGCAGACCCAGGCAAAGACCACCGCTTCATTTGACGTGCAGGGTGTTCGTCGCGCCCTGTTCAAAGCCTGCTTGCACAGCGCAGAACGTGACACCGGACTGTTCACGCTCACCGCCCCCACCGGCAGCGGCAAGACACTTGCCATGCTCGCCTTCGCCTTGGCGCACGCGGCAAAACATGGCCTTGAACGGGTGGTTTTGGTGATTCCCTACCTGACCATCACTGAACAAACCGCCCGCATCTATCGGGACATATTCGCGCCAGCGTTTGGTGCAGAATTTGTCCTTGAGCACCATTCCATGGCTGGCGTAGGAAAAGAGAACTCTCTGCAAGACAATGAAGGCGAGGCAGGCCAACCCAGCTACGCCGAACGCCGCCGCCGCCTGTTATCAGAAAACTGGGATGCGCCACTCATTGTCACCACCAGTGTGCAATTACTCGAATCTCTATTCTCCAATCGCCCCTCTGCCTGTCGCAAACTGCACCGCCTGCAACGCGCCGTCATCCTGTTCGACGAGGCACAAACCCTGCCTGTGCATCTGGCCGTGCCCACGCTCGCCGCGCTCTCGCACCTCTCATCCAGTTACGGTTCCAGTGTGGTGTTCGCCACCGCCACCCAGCCCGCTTTTGCGCACCTCGACCAAGCCGTTGCGGCAACGAATGCTCCCGGCTGGAAGCCGCGTGAGATCGTGCCCGATCCATCTGCTCTCTTCGCGCCCATGAAGCGTGTGGAATTCGACTGGGACAGCCCGGATAATCCCGTGACCTGGGATGAGCTTGCCGAACAATTAACCCGGTTGCCCCAAGTCCTGTGTATCGTCAATCTCAAACGTCATGCCAAAAGTTTATGGGAAAAATTGGATGACCCAGCCACGCTGCATCTCTCCACCAACCTGTGCGCTGCCCACCGCCAGGACGTGCTGACGACCGTCCGTGAACGACTCACCACTAATCAGCCGGTGCGGCTGGTTGCCACCCAATGTGTAGAGGCTGGCGTGGACTTGGACTTCCCCGCCGTGATGCGCGCATGGGGGCCGCTGGACGCCATCATCCAGGCTGCCGGGCGCTGCAACCGAGAGGGGCGACGCAGCCAACTCGGACAGCTTCAGGTGTTCATGCCGGATGACACGGGTTATCCCACTGACAGCTACCAGCAAGCCACCCAGATCGCCCAGATGATCTTTCGCCGTCACGGTGCAGCTGGCATGAAACTCGACGACCCAGCCTTCATCACCGCGTATTACCGCGAACTCTACGACTTGGCCGGGGTGACGACAGCCCCCGCCAGCCGCGAAATTCTCAAGGCTGTCGAGTGCGGCAGCTTTCCCGACGTAGCCAATCTCTACCGGCTTATCAAACAGGACGCCATCAATGTCCTCGTCCCCTATGCGCCGCAGCAAACGCTGTTCAATAGTTTGCGTGGGCAGGCAGACGACACCGGGCTGACCGCCGTCTGGATGCGCGCCGCCCGCCCGCTTACCGTGGGTCTCTATCGCCCCAAGGATAGCGACCCGATTTGGGATGTGCTGCTGCCCGTTCCCGTGGCGGGCTGGAAACAACGGGAACAAAACGACTGGTTCATATACGCCGTGCCGGAGCACTACCACCCGCAACTCGGGTTGGTTCCGCCCGGCACGCTCAACACCTGGATTGGATAAAGAGGAGAACAACATGAACCGAGGCAAAACCCACTGCCTGGAAGTCTGGGGCGATCTGGCCTGCTTCACCCGACCGGAGATGAAGGTGGAGCGCTACAGCTATCCCGTCATCACTCCTTCCGCTGCTCGTGGCATTTTCGACGCTATTTACTGGAAGAAGTCATATGGTTTTTACTGGCAATTGGAACGAGTGGAAATCCTCGCGCCGCCGAAGTACCTGGCGCTGCGGCGCAATGAAGTGAAGGACAAGGCACCCCCAGCACCCACTGTGCTCGCCTGGGCAGACGGCAAGGAAATACCGCAACCACTGTGGGCAGACGGCAGCAAAGATGAACTGGGTACAGACCAGAAAGGCCGCACCCAGCGCCAGACCATGGCGCTCAAAAATGTCCGTTACCGGCTCCATGCTCATATCCACGCACGCAGCGCACAAGCCGACTTGAATGCGCTGGATGCCCAGTTTGTCCGCCGCGCCAGCCACGGCAAATGTTTCTATCAGCCATACCTCGGATGCCGAGAGTTTCCCGCCTGGTTCGAGTTACAAACCGAAGAGGCCGCCACGCAACCCATCGCGCTTGACCTCGATCTGGGCTACATGCTCTACGACGTATTCAACCTGGGCACGGAAAACGATGCCCACGCCAAACCCGCCATCAGCGTCTTTCATGCACAAGTCATGGCTGGGGTCATGCATATCCCAGCTTACGAAGATAACGCGGTAAAGAAAGCCTGCGGGGAGGATTTCCATGCTTGATCTGGTATTGCAACAAGCGGGCGTCAGTGAACCCGGCTTCGCCCGCAAAACCGTCAAATGGGCGATCACCTGCACGGCGGACGGCCAATATACCGGCGTGGTTTCGCTGGGAGAAGGCAAGGGTCGGGGCTTCGACGCTTGCCCGAACCTTTCGCAACCCGAACTGATAGGTGGATCGGAGCCACGCGCGCATTTCCTCGTCGAGGCTTTACCTACTGTCGCGCTCTACCTCGACGAAAAACTCAATGACAAGGAACGCGAGAAATTTTTTGCCAAGCACAACTGGTTTGTGAGCTTGCTACGGCAAGCCGCGCAGGACGCGACCTATTTAGAGGCAGTCGCCAATCTGCTTGATGATGCTGAGGCTCTCGCGCTCATTCAGACCGATCTCAAACAAGCCAAGGCTAAGTTCACCGAAGCGGCAGTGGTATTTGTAGACAGTATCAACCCGCTGGAACGTGATGACTGGCGCGATTGGTGGCGCGGGTTCCGTGCCTCGCTGCGACCGCCCAAGGTCGGAGGCGGTCAGTTGATGCGTTGCATCCTTACCGGCGAAGCCATCGAGCCGGTAGCAACCAACCCCAAGATCAAAGGGCTTGCAGGAGTCGGCGGGTTGAGCATGGGTGACGTGCTGGCTGGTTTCGACAAGGCAGCATTCCAGTCTTACGGTCTAGAACAAGCCGCAAACGCGGCCATGTCGGAAGCCACCGCCACAGCTTATGCGGAAACTCTGAACCGACTCATCTCCGACAAAAGCATCAAGCTGGGCAATACGCTGGCGACCTACTGGTTTACCGGTCAAGATGACATTCATGCTGAAGACGAAGTCATGTCCTGGTTCGTTGAACCACCAGAACAAACCACCGGGGCTGCCGAACACCGCGCCCATGAACTGCTCACCGCCATTCGCACAGGGCAGCGCGCCGATCTGGCGAACGCCCGCTTTGTGTCGCTGCTACTGTCTGGTGCGGCAGGGCGTGTGATGGTGCGTGAAGTGATGCAAGGCAGCTTCGAGGAACTGGTTGCCCATACCGAAGCATGGTTCCGCGACTTGTCCATCGTCGCGCGAGATGGAAAATCATGCGCACATGACCCCAAGTTTCTGGCCGTGGCTGGCAGCCTGGTGCGCGACCTGAAAGACCTGCCCAGCCCGTGGTTGCAGCAGCTTTGGCGCGCAGCAATCAGTAGTGGTCTCATCCCTGCCGCCACACTCGCCCAGGCTGTGACTCGCACTCGCATCGACATCATTCAGGACACCCCCGCCAGCCATGCCCGCATGGCGCTCATCAAGGCTTATCTAATTCGCAACCGAGGAGACAACAATATGAAACCGTATATGAACCCCGACCATCCACACCCAGCCTACCACTGTGGCCGTGCGATCGCCCTATTCGCCCGCTTGCAACGCGCTGCCCTGGGTGACGTAGGCGCAGGTGTCGTGCAGCGTTATTACACCGCAGCCTCACAAACGCCCGGCCTCATCCTTGGGCGGCTCGCCGCCAATGCCAAAAACCACTTGGGCAAGCTCGATGGTGGTCTGGCCTGGTGGTATGAAAACCAGCTCGCCGGGATCATGAGCAGCATCGACGACTTCGTTCCGCGCACGCTCACTCTGGAAGAACAAAGCCTGTTTGCGCTGGGTTATTACCAGCAGCTTGCCTCTCTCAATGCGGGCAAGCAGGTCACTTCCGAACACGAATCCACCCCATCCAACTAAGGAGATAACACCATGGCCATCATCGCTAACCGCTACGAATTTCTGTTCCTGTTCGACTGCGAGAACGGCAACCCCAATGGCGACCCTGACGCCGGCAATGCACCGCGCATCGATCCCGAAGACATGCACGGGCTAGTTTCCGACGTGGCGACCAAGCGTCGAGTTCGCAACTATGTGCAGGTGGCCGAAGGCAACGCCACACCCAACGCAATCTTTGTCGAGCACGCCACCAATATGAACCGCCCGATTGCCTTCGCACACGAACAGGTCAACGGCGGCATTCCGGAAAAGGCTACCAAGGACAAGGTAAAGAAGGCACGCGACTGGATGTGTGCCAACTTTTACGACGTACGTACCTTTGGCGCTGTGATGAGCACAGGCGCGAATGCAGGCCAAGTACGCGGGCCGGTGCAGTTCTCTTTTGCCCGCTCGATTGATCCTGTTTTGCCGATGGATATTTCGATTACGCGTATGGCCATAGCCGAGAACGTGAAAGGTGCGAAAACTGCCGCCGACATCGAGAAATGGGAAAACGAGCAGGAAGAAGACACGCTGCGTACCATGGGGCGAAAGCAGCTCATCCCCTACGGCCTTTACGCTATGAAGGGTTTCATCTCCGCTCATCTCGCCGAAGGTACCGGCTTTTCCGATGACGACCTTGCCCTGCTCTGGCAAGCCCTCGCCACTATGTATGAACACGACCGCTCCGCCAGCAAAGGCGTGATGACCTGCCGGGGTCTGTACGTCTTCAAACACGTCGGCACGGACAGCAACGAAGCACAACGCCAGAAACAGGCCATGCTGGGTTGTGCAGCGGCGCATCGGTTACTGGATAACGGTCGCGTCGTCGAAATTGGCCGCAAGCAAGGCAGAACCGGCGCGGCGCGCAACTTTGCGGATGACTACGACGTCAGGGTATTAGCCGGGAATTTGCCCAGCGGGGTGGAATTATGGACATGGGATGACGTTGCGCGCAGTTTGGCCAAGCATGGCGGATAGATGTAATCGGTTCACTGCCGCCCCACCCAATACCCTGGGCGGCGGCTTTGGTTGGCGATGGCGATGATGACAAGCATCCCGGGATAAATCCGGTACACCAGATCGAAGGGAAATCCATGCAAAGGAATGCTGCGCGCCTGAGCCTGAATAGGCTTGCCAATAGCAGGGTGTTCGTGCAGAAGACCAAGCGTCTGTTTGGCAGCGGTTGCGAATTTTCTACTGATGTTTGCCCCAGCGTGAACGGCGTAGTAATCCAGTACCTGATCGAATTCCGTTTCGGCCAGTGGATGCCAAACGTGCTTCACGCGCCGGCTTTGCGGAGTTTCTCGTCTATCCTTGCAAACACTTCTTCGCTCGGGATCAGCTCGACCGTACCCGCGTCGATTTCAGCGATGCGTCGGGCAATTTCAGCATCCCAGGCAGCCTTTACCTCTTCGCGCGGGGTGGCGCTGACCCAAAGCCAGTCGGCCAAGTCCGCACGTTCTTCGGGCGGGAGTTTCATGGCTTCAGCCTTGATTTGTTCGGCGGTCAATGACATGGGAGTCTCCATTGCGTTGGGCTAGTGCACATGGAACAAACGATACGCCACGGCCCCACTATGTTCAACCCTGACCCTGTCCCCCTTTCCGCCCTCAACCACTGGGCATACTGTCCGCGCCGTTGCGGGCTGATTCACATGGAAGGCGAGTTCACCAACAACATCCACACCGCGCGCGGCAATGCCGAGCACGAGAAAGTGGATGGTGTCCACCACGAAACCCACAGTGGCCGGCGCAGTGAGACTGCCTTGCCGGTCTGGTCGGATCGCGTTGGCCTTATCGGGAAATGCGATGTAGTGGAATTTCTCGCCGACGGCACACCTTACCCGGTCGAATACAAACACGGCCCCAAACGCAAGTGGTTGAACGACGACCTTCAGCTCGCCGCGCAGGCGATGTGTCTGGAAGACATGCTCGGGCGCCCGGTACCTAAAGGCGCGATCTTCCACGCCAGCAGTCACCGGCGACGGGAAGTCGTCATCACGCCGGAGTTGAAGGCACGGGTAATCGATACCGCGAATGCGATCCGCGCGATGCTTGCCTCGGGCGTGCTGCCGCCACCGGTCAACGACGTCCGATGCAGGGAATGCTCCCTGAAAGAAATCTGCCAGCCTGAAGCCGTCGCTAATCAAACCAGGCAGCGACAACAACAGCACAGACTGTTCGATCCGGAGGCATGAATTGCATACCATCCAGAACACACTCTACGTCATGACCCCTCAGGCGTACGCCCATCTTGAAAACGCCACCGTGCGCATCGACGTGGAACGCGAAAAGAAACTCCAGGTGCCGCTGCACCACCTGGGCGGGTTGGTCTGTTTCGGTAACGTCATGGTCTCGCCTGCGCTGATGCATCGCCTGGCCGACGAGGGGAAGTCTCTGGTGCTGCTGGATGACGGCGGCCGCTTCAAGGCCAGGCTCGAAGGCCCGGTTTCCGGCAATATCCTTTTGCGGCAAGCTCAACATCGCCAGGCAGGCGATGCCGCTTTTACGCTCGAATTCGCCCGCGCTGTGGTCGCAGGAAAACTCAAAAACAGTCGCAGTGTATTGCAACGCGGCGCGCGCGAAGCAGCGGACGAAACCGAAGCGGCCCGGCTCACGCGCACCGCCGACAACCTGGCCGCCTCACTGCGCGCTGTCACCGTTGCAAACACATTGGACGAGCTACGCGGCGTCGAAGGGGAAGCCGCACGTGGCTACTTCGCTGCCGCCAACCTCGTCGTCAAACCCGCCATGCGTGAACACTTCCAGCTCAACGGCCGCACCCGTCGCCCGCCACTGGACCGTTTCAACGCGCTGATTTCCTTCCTCTATGCCATGCTCATGAACGATTGCCGTTCCGCGCTGGAAGCCGTCGGGCTCGATCCACAGCTCGGATTTTTGCACACGGTACGCCCCGGCCGTGCCGCGCTCGCACTGGACTTGCAGGAGGAATTCCGCGCTGTGCTGTGCGACCGACTGGCGCTCACCCTCATCAATCGCGGCCAGATCGGACCTGCCGACTTCGACCTGCGCGAAGGCGGCGCGGTCATGCTTAACGATAAAGGCCGCCGCGCCGTCGTAACCGCTTGGCAAGAACGCAAACAAGAAGAAATCACCCACCCGCTTACCGAAAGCAAACTGCCGTTTGCCCTGCTGCCCTTCGTTCAGGCGCGCTTCATCGCGCGGACCCTGCGCGGCGAAATGGAAAGCTACCTGCCATTTGTGGCTAGATAATCATCATGCTCATCATCGTCACCTATGATGTTTCCACAGAAACAGCCGCCGGGCGCAAGCGCCTGCGACGCGTCGCCAAGGCCTGTGAACGCGTCGGCCAGCGAGTACAAAAATCGGTTTTCGAATGCACAATCGACGAAATGCAGTTCGAACAATTTGAGCGCGAATTGCTGGACGAAATAGACCCGACTAAAGACAATCTGCGCTTCTACCGCATCACCGAGCCCGTCGAGCTTCGCGTCAAACAACACGGCTGCTTCCGCTCCGTCGATTTTGAAGGCCCCTTGGTGATATGACGCGCGAACCCCCATCAACGACACAAACCCGTCGGCTTCGCGCGTGCCGTAACTCATTGTTCTTTAACAAGCTGAAGAGCTTAGCCACCACAAAACATCGCCGCTGGATTGCGGTGCAAAGCAGATTCGCGGAAACTTGTGGCGCTGCACAGAACAATCAACAGGTTGCATGTGCAGAGCATCGCCCGGCCTCACGGCCGGGCGCGGATTGAAACTACGTGTTGCTCGACATTCCAATGATGGACGATGG